>DATMMY010000372.1:0-4653 GCA_035569515.1 Candidatus Solibacter sp.
TCAGCAGCAATCGGCGTGAGCGTCCCGAATAGCCCGTTCACTTCGCCATCCGGACCAGCCGTGAAGAACAGAGTAGTGGCAGGACCGGAGTTGGCGTTCCCCGCGCCAAACTGCAGCGCCCAGAGGCCGCTGCTGGTGAAGTTAGTGCCATCGGGGTTCAGCACATTGCCCATGAACCGTCCGGTAACCGGATTGTAAGCGGCAATTGTGCCACCTCTGAATTGTCCAACCAGGATTGTATGGCTGAATTCGCCGAAGTTTCCCGGAGTCAGAACTACTCCCCAGGGAGCATTCAACCAGGCACCATGCTGCAAGCGCTGAAGGAGCCTGCCATGGCTATTGAACACGTCAACAAAGCCCAAGCCGGCCCCGCCAACCGGATCATGCCTGGGAGCATCTTGCTTGGCATAGGTCACATAGATGTTAGGACCGATTGCCTGGACGTTGAACGGAGCAAAACCGTCGGGAATTCGCTCATCCGAAAAAGCTGCACTGTCGTCGCCTTCCTCTTTGCCGCCTAAACGTACTTGCTTGAAGTTCGTGTCAAAAACGTCAACGCGTCCGCTGCGGAAATTGGCGGCCAATATAAATCTCTTGCCGTCAATCTCGGCGATGGTCGCGCCTTTATAAACAGCTCCGTTCTTTGCGTCGGGCACCTGAGAATTGTCGACCTCGATCACCGCTGTGGTTGGCTTGACGGCCGGATTCCAGCCGGAGACGGTGCCGTCCTCGGTTACAAAGATGAAGACAGCGCGCTTGCCCGGAGCAAGAAGGAAATCCGTGGCGCTGCCGTTGAACATAACACCAGTTGGCGATCCCGGAGCTGGCTGGCTGGGAGCATTGGGTATCGTGACGACCAGTGGAACAATCGCTCCGGCCCCGTTGTACAGAGTGGCAGTGCCACCGGCATTATTAGAAATCCACCAGGGACTAGTCGGGCTTGAAACCAATCCCCAGGAATTTTGCAGGTTGGGGTCGGTTACAGCCGCGCGGCCAGGAATGTTCGAAACCAGGTTAGTCGTGTTGTAGTGCTGCGCAAACGTCAGGCTCGAAAACAGTACGACAGCAAAGCCAATCGTAAGCGACTTTAAACGAAGTGCGGGGGAATTAAGCATGAACTCTTACCTCCTTGACCTTTCTTTTACGGTTATCGTTTTTTGGAGTGAACGCTCTTGAGGGAACAGCATGAACGTTCAAGCGGAAACAGCAGAAGGACTACTTGCAACTGGAGTTCCACGCTGTGTTGCAAATAGCGGCTTTAGAAATAACGCCTTGGAGTTTTTGAACAACGAAATTCATCACGCTAATCTTGAAAGTCGTAGATTAGACGCGCCGGAGATCCGAGGATTCGTACCGAGTGGCTGTTCGATGAGAGGCAGTGTAATGAGCGACGGTAAAGATGCATTAATGTAATGTCAAAATATTGTCGGATGTCACAGGAACTGCGCCGAACGGCATGAGAAAAATTAAAGCTGGAAGAGAAATTCACAGTGCGAAAATATCCAGCTCGCAAATTTTTCGGGAGATTTCTCTTGAATGCCTTCTCAAAGCCAAAGAGAAGAGCCAAGAATTCAAGTTGTGTATGGAAAACCATTGATGCCCTACAGGTTTTGAAATCCAGCTTCTCGGTATAAAATTGAAGCGCCCCAATGCACACAATGATGGATTATCCGCTGACCCTGGTCCCGATTCTGGAACGGGCGGGAAATTATTTCAGTAATGTGGAAATTATTTCGCGCCAGCCTGATCGTTCTATCCATCGTTATACCTATCTGGATCTATATCGTCGGGCCCGGAAGCTGGCCGAATGCCTGACCAGAGCAGGGCTGAAACGCGGAGACCGCGTGGCCACCTTAATGTGGAACCATTCTACCCATGCGGAGATTTTCTTTGGCGTTCCCGTCGCGGGCGGCGTGCTGCATACGCTCAACCTGCGGTTGCATCCCAACGAGATCGCTTACATCGCAAACCACGCCCAGGACCGCTTTCTCATCGTAGACGAGGTCCTTTTGCCGGCCCTCGAAAAATTCAAAGCGCAGACCCATTTTGAGCGCATCTTTGTAGCCGGGATGTCCGGGAAATGCCCGAACTCCGCCTCTCCTGAATATGAGGATTACGAAGAATGGCTGGGCCATGCCTGCGGAGATTTCCAGTATCCGGAGCTCACCGAGCACGATGGCGCCTCCATGTGCTTTACCTCCGGCACTACAGGTAATCCCAAAGGCGTTCTCTACTCGCATCGCTCCATGATTTTGCATAGCTTTGCAGAAACCATGGCCGATTCCACTGCGCTTTCCCGGCATGATGTGCTTATGGTGCTCTCCTCGATGTTCCACGTAAACGGATGGGGCCTGCCCTATACCGGAGCGATGGTGGGCGCGAAGATGGTTTTTCCAGGACAGTATCTCGACCCAGAAAGTATCTTGAATCTGATTGAGCAGGAACAGGTAACCATCACTTGCGGCGTACCCACCATCTGGATGTCAGTCCTGCATGAGTTGGAGAGTCACAAGGGACGGTGGAAGCTGCCGGACCACGTTCGTATCCTGTGTGGCGGAACCGCTCCGCCAGAGTCACTGATTCGCGCTCTCGATCCTCACGGACTCCATATCTTGCAAGCGTGGGGTATGACCGAGACTTCCCCCACCGCTACCATGGCGCCAATACCGGCCACCATGCTGAATGGCAAAGACGAGCAATATGCGGTTCGTGCCCGCTCAGGCTGGCCTCTGCCTTTCGTGGAGCTTCGCGTGATGACTGCCACCGGCGAGGCGCCCCGTGATAGCCAGACCATGGGAGAGCTTGAAGTGCGCGGGCCCTGGGTGGCCAGAGAATATTACAACGCGCCTGACACCAAAGATCGATGGACCGCTGACGGCTGGTTCCGCACCGGCGATGTTGCCACCATGGCGGCCGATGGCAGCATCAAGATCGTGGACCGCAGCAAGGACCTGATCAAGTCCGGTGGTGAATGGATCAGCTCCGTTGACCTGGAGAACATGCTGATGAGCCATCCGGCTGTCCGCGAAGCCGGAGTAGTTGGCATCTCGCATCCCAAGTGGCAGGAAAGACCCTTGGCCGTGGTGGCGCTTAAGAACGGCTCTAAAACCACCCCGGAAGAGCTCTGCACGTTTCTCAATACCAAGTTTGCAAAATGGCAGTTACCCGATGACATTGTCTTTGTAGACGAGTTGCCCCACACCTCGACGGGCAAGCTGCTGAAGTCCGAATTGCGAAAACGCTACGCGAATTGGAAGTGGAACTCGGAGAGCAATTAGATGGCACGGCTAAACAGCTTGCGGAAAATTCGCTGTTCCATGTTGGTTTCGTGAGGCTTTAGCCCCTGCAGGTCCATTGCGAGTACAAAAAGGACTCTTCCCGCAAGCTCTAAAAGCCGTGCCCCTTCAAATCAAGGCGCCTTATTTGGAATTGGTCTTATCCAACGCCTGCTTCAATCCTTTCGCCAGTTTGACTGCGTCATCGTTGGCCCAGAAATGCATGAAGAAAAGACGCGGCTGCTCCTCCAGCATGTGGCTGTGGATGGCCGTCGGCTGAATGCCATTCTGTCGCAGGGCTTTGATCACGTTGTTGACTTCACTGGACAGCAACACAAAATCCCCGGTAATGGCGGCCTTCCCTCCTCCAGTCGGCTGAAAATTCAGCGCTGTGGAGAGTCCCACCGATGCCGGAATTTTCATGCCTGCCTCTGTAATGCTCTCCGCTCTGGGCACGCCAACCTGGAATACGCCTCCATTTACTTTTCCTTTGTGTCCAAGGGCCTGCTCGATGGCGGCGGTATCAATATCAATGTTCGGCTGCGCGGCGGCCGGAGTTGGAGACGGAGCAGGTGTCTTGGTGAGAGACACAGCCTGTTTGACTGCGCCCGCGAGTTTTGCGGCGTCTCCGTGCCCGGAAATGTGCATGTACATCACCCGGGGAGACTCATGGAGCACATGGTTGTGCAGCGCGGTTATCTCGATCCCGTTGTCCTGCAACGATGCCATCACCGGAGGAACCTCGTCTTCGGCCAGCACCAGATCGCCCATCATCATGGCGTCAGCGCCAGGGCTGGTGAACGCCACCCATGATCCAAGAGCGAGGGCCGGCTTCAGCACAACTCCCTCCACGGTCACCTTCATATCGCCTCTGGGAAGGCCTACTTTATAAGCTCCATCACCCTGCACCTGTCCCGCCCGGCCAATCGCCTGTTCCACAGCTGACCACGGATTGGAGTTAGCAGTACTCTGGGCCATGCCCAAGGAAGCTAGAACAGCGAAGGTTAAGAAGATAAGAGCGTGACGTTGAATTTGCATGTTTTCTCCTCTTTCACGAATAGACATTGTAATTGGTTCAATAACTTCTGGTTTTGCAGCAAACGTCGAAGCCGCGCCTCTTGTAATGCGGTTGAGGGCAGCAGCGGAAGGGTAGTGGGTCATTTTGCATGAAGACGTGTAACAGCCCCAACCATCCCTGCCGGAATGGTTGCGTGAACCAGAAACTCTCTCTCTAAAAACGAATCGTCATCCCGAACGCCGTCAACGGAGCGCGCGTTTTCTTCAGCGCGCGTAGTAGGCGTGAGGGACCTTGTGCTGTGACTGCGTCTCCCAATATGTGGGGGCCCATCCGCGTATTTTCTGTAGCTTACGATGGAGT
>DATMMY010000373.1:0-2824 GCA_035569515.1 Candidatus Solibacter sp.
GACGTGACACAGAACAACGGTTTCGGACGGTTTACGCTGAGCACGCACGAGCACAACGGCCACCATGGCGCGGAAAACGACGGCTTCACCGGCGCCTATTTCTTTCCCAATCAGTTCTACGATTATCACTGGCCATGGGTGCTGGCAGGCTTTACCACGATCAACACCGGCGCAACCGATCCCCGGGCCGGTAGTCCCAATGGAAGCGGCGGCATCAATAAGCTGCCCGGCGATTGGCGCGAGACCATGAGCACGCACTGGTTCCACGATCACATGTTCAGCTTCACGGCGCAGAATGTCTACAAATGCAACGCGGCCATGACGAACATCTACAGCTCGCTCGACCGAGGGAATGAAGCGATCAACGATGGCGTGAACCTGCGGTTGCCCAGCGGCACCGCCAAAGACTGGGGCAACCTGGATTATGACGTCAATCTCATGCTGGCCGACAAGGCATGGGACGCCAATGGCCAGCTCGCCATGGACATCTTCGCCTTTGACGGGTTCCTGGGCGATGCCATGACCGTGAACCTGGCCTATAAGCCGGTGTTCCAGGTGGAGCGGCGCAAGTACCGCTTCCGCATTCTCAACGCCAGCGTCTCGCGCTTCTTTGTGCTGGCGCTGAGCGACAGCTCAGTCATGGTCCAGATCGCCAATGACGGCAATCTGCTTCCCACCACGGTGCCGCTGACTCAACTTGACCAGCAGGGCATCGCGGAGCGCTATGACATCGTGATTGACTTCTCTCGTTACAGCAATGGACAAACCGTGGACCTGGTGAACCTTCAGGAACACCAGAATGGAAAAGGACCGGGCCAGATACTCACGGTGGCGGCGGCCCTGGGTGGCCAGTCAACCGATCCTTGCGTGGGCGCATTCATGCGGTTCCAGGTGGTTCGGGACCCGGCCCTGCCGGACCAGAGCATCTGTCCCAACACGCCAATCAACCTCATTCCGAATCCCGACTTGTCGCAGATTGCAACCGCCCGGCAACGGCAATTTGTGTTTGATGATAACGCGAGCCAGACCACCAATGATCCAATTACCGCATACACTGGCACTGGGGGCTGGGGTATCGCCACGGGCAACACCGGTGGCAGCAGCCGTCGTACAGGAGGATCGGCGCTCAAGGCGGATTTCGGGCGGATTTCCTCTGCGCCGGGATTCGGCACCAAGGAAATCTGGACCTTGGTGAATGCCCGCGATAGTTGGGACCACCCGATTCACATCCACTTTGAAGAAGGCCAGATCCTGGCGCGCAATGGCAGCGCCAGCAATGTCCCGGCGTGGGAGAAAGGGCGCAAGGATGTGTATCGTCTGCGCGCCGGTGGCAGTGTCACCATCGCCATGCAATTCCGCGATTGGGGTGGCATGTTCATGGAGCACTGCCACAACACCATGCATGAAGACAACGCCATGCTGTTGCGATGGGAGATCAACAATGCCGGAGGCGCGTTCCTGAACCCGCTCCCGACTCCTATACCATCGCCGACAGGCGTGACGTTCCAGGCGCCGGACCAAATCCTGCCCGGCGCGTTCTAAACCGGACTCCGGCGCACACTCTTCCAGTGTGCGCCGGGAACATTTAAGGATGGACGCAAGGGCAGAGATTTACCACTGATGTGCACTGAAGCCACTGATTGAAAAGACGATTTAACCGCTGATTTACGCTGATGGCCGCTGATCAGATAAAGTTCCTCCTTAGGGGGACGATGGAGTACATCATGCTGTGGAAGAGTTGGATAAGGTTCCTCGCGGCTTCTGCATTGTTTGCCGGAACTTTGACGGTTTTGTTCACGCGACCAGTCGCGGCCGACGGGCGCTGGGGAGCAGACTATTTCCCGAATATTGAGCTCACAACTCAGGATGGGGAAAGGGTCCACTTTTATGACGATCTGATCAAGGGCAAGATCGTAGCCATCAATCTTATCTACACAAATTGCGAGTATTCGTGCCCGCTGGAGACGGCGCGCCTCGCCCAGGTACAGAAAATGCTGGGTGAGCGAGTAGGAAAAGATATCTTCTTCTACTCCATCAGCATTGATCCGGTCCGCGATACCCCGGCGACGCTGAAAGCATATGCGGAAAAATTTCATGCTGGACCGGGCTGGATTTTTCTTACAGGAAACAAGGACGAGATCGATGAGCTCAGCAAAAAGCTGGGACTGTATTCCGATCCCAGCGTGAATAAAGACGGCCATCTTCCTCACCTGCTCATCGGCAACGAGGCAAGCGGCCAGTGGCTGCGCGACTCCGCCACCGATAATGCGCGCTTCCTCACCAACCTGATCGGCAATTTTGTCGATACGTGGAAGAACCACGACGTGGCGGCCAGGAGTTACGCTGACGCCGCTCCCATGAAAATAGACGACACAGGACAGTATCTCTTCGCCAAGCAGTGCGCGGCCTGCCACACCATTGGCCACGGTGACAAGATCGGGCCGGATCTGCAGGGCGTGGCCACCGCCCGCGAGCGTGGTTGGCTAACGCGCTATATCTCCGAGCCGGACAAGATGCTGGCAGCGGGCGATCCCATTGCCAAGGCTCTCTCCGCAAAATACAAGGTGCCGATGCCTAACCTGCGTCTGGGCCAGATTGACGTGAACGCCATAGTGAATTTCTTAACCACTCAGAACGCCGCGAGCGGAAAAAACACTGGAGCAGCAAAAACCGAATTTGAAGACACCAGGCAATAATCAAGGCGAGGCTGGAGAGCTGGGAATTGCTCGACGGGGATTGGGTAACATTCGAATTCGATTACTGCCTGGACTTGGCGGCGCTCGTACCGCATATAGTTGCCATCGAGTCCTACAAAGAAGCTGCC
>DATMMY010000374.1:0-9379 GCA_035569515.1 Candidatus Solibacter sp.
GGTAGCGCATTCTATTTATGAGTGTCATCCCGAGCGTAGCGCCGCGAAGGAGTCGAGCACAACGCATCTGAAAGGCGCGGAGAGAGGGACCCCGACCATGCTTTGGACTTAAATGCAGATCCAAGGCATTCTACCCAAATCCCTGAGGCGTTGCCCCAATACACGGCTTTAAAGGCCTGTGATTCTACCGTACTTGAAAGGTTGTTCATTAGGAGCGCAACGCCGCAAAGAAGCGAGCACAACCGATCTCAAAGGCGCGAAGAGAGAGCCTGTCCTGAGGCAGCCGAAGGAAACCCCGACATAGCTTCGGACTTAAATGCAGTTCCAACCGGCGTGGTAGGGGAGTGGTGACACATACCGATTTCGTGGCCATCTTCAAGTCCCGCAAGAATGTCGGCCATAACTAGGGCTCAGCCCTCGTTCCTACGCTACCCAAACAATTTACCCCGTAATGTTGCGCCGGTAGATCAGCTCTGGCTACTATGCCAAAAGACGCGATGAAAAAGCGCCTGGGCCGAGTACCGTTCACCATACCATATTTAAGGCGAACGCTGGCACGCATGTTATCCGTGCCGGGAGATTGATCCGTGCCGCAAGTCGCCAATGTTTATGCGGTTTGTCACGATGTCACGGATAAATTGAGCCGTTTTGGCGGCGTGAGCGGAGCGGGAGCCGACAGGCGAAACCCTGAGCGGCAGCGAAGGGTCTGAACTTTTGCACCGCTGCCCTAGTGGTTGCGGAAAAGGGTTCTTTGACAACTGAATAATTTGGATGAATCGCACTGCTGCCCAAAGACAAAGAGGGGCTGGTCACCCTGCATGATCACAGACCAGCCCCTAGGCGGATTATTGCTGCCGGATGGCCGGCTCCCCAATCTCCAAAGCGCCAGATGAGAGCTTTCCAACTCCACACGATTAACTTCCGGCCCACCCCTACCCCGTTTCTCTACTCAAATACTACTGTAATACTACTTCCGGCCGCGCGAGACCAGGATCCCATTGGAATCCTCTAACGCCAAGAACGAAAATCATATGTCGTCCCTCCGGCGCTTGACCTTATAACTCTACTCTTTCCCAGCGTTTACACGCTGGGCTAACTTCCTAACGCGCCTCCGGCGCTGATCGTTTGAGATCCAAGACACCTTCACATCCTCAAGTGGATGGTATCAGGACTTAGAAGCCCAATACTGTGTTGATGTAATCATGAACCTTCCTGATTTAAGAGAATGTGCGGGCAGCCCTGTCTACGGGCTGACGAAGATGGGAGCGTTACACGGTCTCTTGCCAAGAGCTATTCTGAAAGGCATCGTGGGACCTCTCGCCCCTGTCGTCGCGTGAGAAAGCATGGGGATTCTTCGGCAAAAGAACGGCCTTGCATAACAAGAGGGGGGTGAAAGTGTGGTGAAACACCAAACTGCTATAATTCGCGGTTCACATCATGAACGAAACTGACAATACATCGGATACCCAGCCTGTGGCTGGTAAGAACCCTGGGGCCATGGACATACTCCAGATCCAGGCCGTTCTGCCGCATCGGTATCCTTTCCTGTTGATTGACCGCGTAGTGGAGATGGAGCGCAAGAAAAAAATCGTCGCGCTCAAGAACGTGACGATCAATGAGCCTTTTTTCGCCGGACATTTCCCTGGGACGCCGATCATGCCGGGCGTCCTGATCGTGGAGGCCATGGCACAGGCCGGAGCGGCGCTGCTGCTGACGGAAATTGAAGACCGCGAGAACCAACTGGTGGTCTTTACCGGGATTGAGCGCGCCCGCTTTCGCCGTCCGGTGGTTCCCGGAGACCAGCTTCGCATCGAGGTCACGGTGGTGGCCTGGCGGCGCATTGCCGGACGCATGGAAGGCGTAGTCTTTGTGGACGACAAGAAGGTAGCGGAGGCCGTGATCAGTTGCGCCGTAGTGGATCGCTCCCCCAGCAAGCCGGCTTCGCAAATTTCAGTCGCCGACCCCGGAACAGCAGAATCAACCTGAGGGCGGGCTCGATTGCGGCAATTGGAAACTGGAGAAGATTCCCTTGATCACCGGGATTTCCAATTACGCAATTACCAACTTCAGAGCCACAGATACCAGTTTGATCGGGCGACGGCGCAAGACTCAAGTCACCGCATAGCCATATACACATGATTCATTCGACAGCAATCATTGATCCCAGCGCTAAGGTTCCGCCCTCCTGTTCCATCGGCCCATACTGCGTGATCGGCGCGGGAGTGGAGTTGGGCGAAAGCTGCGAGTTGATCTCGCATGTTGCCATCCACGGGCCGGCCAGGATCGGCGCCCATAATCGTTTCTTTCCATTTTGCGCCATCGGCATGGACCCGCAGGATCTGAGCTATGACGGGGAGCAGACGAGAATTGAAATAGGCGATCACAACACCATCCGCGAATTCGTTACCATCAACCGGGGCACGGCCAAGGGCGGAGGAGTCACCCGGATAGGCAGCCACATCCTCATGATGGCCTACGCTCATGTTGGCCACGATAGCTCAATTGGCGATCACGTCCTCATGGCCAACGCAGCCACCGTGGCCGGGCACGTTACGGTGGAGGAATGGGCCGCAGTTGGGGCCCTGTGCGCGGTACACCAATTTTGCCGGATAGGTGCGCATGCCTATATTGGCGGCGGAACCGTAGCCACCAAAGACGTTCTGCCCTTTTCGAAGACTGTGACACCCAGAAACGCCCGCACCTACGGCTTGAATGCCGTTGGACTGGAACGGCGGGGATTCAGCAAAGAGCGTATCCGCAAAATTCACCACGCGTTCCGGCTGTTGCTCAATTCAAAACTAAATACGGCGCAGGCCCTGGAAAAGCTTAAATCCGAAGGCGATCACGGCGAGGACGTGGCCATGCTGCTCCGGTTCATCGAACAATCGGAACGCGGAGTCATCAAGTAGAAACTGGGAAATGCTGCCGCTGATTTCGCTGATGGGAGCAGGACAATTAATAACGAGGTGGTTTAATGGAATCCTGACCAGAGAATAGTCAGGCAGCTTCCGTATCGCCCTCTTCTTTCCCTGCCTTTGGGGCTGCCTCTGACCCGAGTTGGTCCTGATTCTTGTTGCCATCCATCTCGATTACCTTCTCTCCAAAAATCTCCTCTTCGGTCGCGGCATCGGAATCCAACTCGTCGGGCGGTCCCTTCAGCAAGATGTCCGCATATGCCAGGTAATGACGGACAAAGGCCTGCTCCTCCGCGCTCAACTTGGGGTCAAGCGCGGCTATCTTCTCCTCTTCCCCGTGGACACTCCGCGGCACACCCCTTAGCACCTTGTGGAACGGCAGCAGGTTCTTGATGTCGAAAGATTTGGGGTTGCCCACGGTCCTTAGCCTTAAAAGCCAGTAGTTCTTAAAAACTAATATTAACTACTTAGTTAAGATGCCGGCCAAGGCAATTAGATGCCCCTTTTTAAATCGGCTAAACTGATGCAAGTGCCTATCCATCAAAAACTTGGCCTGATTGCGGGAAACGGGAACTTTCCGTTGTTGCTGCTGGATGCAGCCCGTGCCCAGGGAGCTGAGGTAGTTGTAGCAGCAATCAAAGAAGAAACTTCGCCACTGATAGAACAACGGGGCGCGGCTGCCGTCTATTGGCTCTCTCTGGGTGAACTGGGCAAGCTGATTGACACTTTCAAAAAAGAAGATGTTCATACGGCAATCATGGCCGGGCAGGTCAAGCACAAACAGATTTTTTCCAGCATCCGTCCGGATTGGCGGCTGGCCAAGGTGCTTTTCTCGCTAGCCACCCGCAATACGGATTCGCTCATTGGGGCCGTGGCTAAGGTGCTTGCCGAGGAAGGGATCAACCTGATCAGCTCCACCAGCTACCTTGAACCGCTCTTGGCCAGGCCCGGAGTGCTGAGTAAGCGTCCGCCCAATGAGACGGAGCAGAAGAACATGGAGTATGGCCGCCAGGTGGCGCGCCATCTCGCCCAGTATGACATTGGGCAGACGGTGGTCATTGCCGAGTCTGCCTGCGTTGCTGTGGAGGCCATGGAGGGCACTGATGCCACCATTCTGCGCGCAGGAGAGATCATGAGAAGCCTGGTGCACAGTTCGGATGATTCCGATCACCCGATCTCCCGATCTTCCGATCTCCCGGTTCTTCAAGCTTCCCTCTTGAGCCGGGCTCTCACCGTGGTCAAGGTAGCCAAGCCTAATCAGGACATGCGCTTTGATGTCCCCGTGATCGGAGTGCAGACGATCAAGACCATGGAGCAGGCAGGAGCTACTTGCCTTTCCGTGGATGCGGGCAAATGCCTCCTGCTGGAAGGCGAGGCCATCATTCAGGCGGCAGACAGGGCAGGAATCTCGATAGTCGCTCAGAATTTGGTAATTGCATAATTTTATAATTTGTAATTGAACAATCCCAACCTACCGCATTGCGGCTGCCCAATATTTTCCCAATCGTGGAGAACATCAAGAACGAATCCCTGGGCCAGTTACACCGGTCTGGCCTAAGATTCACACTAACAAATTTGACATTACAAATTACCCGATTACAAATTCTTTCCTCATTCCTGCGTGATCTGCATGGTCTGATCGATGCTGATGCTCTTGGGCATGCCCGGATCGGACCCCGTGTAGGTGGCCACAATGTGGAACGACGATTCACTTACGTCCACCGTATAGTTGTACGGTCCACGGTTGTCGGTGGCCAGGCTCAACTCGCCGGCCGACCGCAACCCGTCGAGAGAAGTGTATCCTCCGTGGAGCGCGTTGTGACTGCGCTCTGCCTGGGCAATATTCAACAAGTCTTTCTTGATCGCCGTGGTCTCCACGCGGGCCAGCGGACTGGCGGCTCCCGCCGGGGTCGCGTTCTGGGCCTGGCGCGAATAGATGAACGCTCCTGTCGCCACCACAATCAGAATGCTGAGGAATCCAAACATACGGCTCATACTCCCTCTCCTTTCTGTCACCCCATCATAAGCTTTGCCGCTTTGGTTTACCTCTGAGAAAATCAAAGCTTGCAAAACCAAAGTCCAATCAAGGTCGCAGTCGTGGGTGTGGGCGCTTTTGGCAAGAACCATGCCCGTGTTTATCACGAACTCCAACAGCAAGGCCACGGAGTGGAACTGGTCGCGGTGGTGGATCACGACCAGGTGCAGGCCCAGGCCGTGGCCCGTCAGTTTGGGTGCAAGGCCCTTACGGGCTTTGAAGAATTGCGGGGCCGCGTTGCGGCGGCCTCGGTGGCTGTGCCTACCGTGCATCACCTCAGCACCGCCGCGGGGCTGATGGCCGCAGGCATTGATGTCCTGATCGAAAAACCGCTGGCCACCACTCTGGCAGAGGCGGACGAGCTTATCCGCCTGGCCAACGCCAATCAGCGAATCGCCCAGGTGGGGCATCTGGAGCGATTTAATCCTGCTGTGCGGGCCACTCTGCCGCTCATCACCAAGCCCATGTTTTTTGAGGTACATCGGTTGAGCGTTTTCACGCCGCGCAGCCTGGATGTGGATGTGATTCTTGACCTGATGATCCATGATATTGACGTGGTGCTTTCGCTCGTCAATTCTCCTATCCGGGAAATTCGCGCGGTAGGTCTCCCGGTAGTCAGCGGCAAGGTCGATATTGCCAATGTGCGCCTGGAATTCGAGTCCGGATGCGTGGCCAACTTCACTGCCAGCCGCGTCAGCACCGAGCGCGTTCGCAAACTGCGTTTTTTTCAGCCTCGCGAATACGTCTCGCTCGACTACGGCAAGCAGGATGTGCTCCAGCTTCGTGTGGCTTCCGGAGAAAAGCTCTCGCCGTACCAGCTTCAGAGCATGGCGCTTTCTCCTGTACCGATTCCCGGCGTTCTTATGAACAGGCCTTCCGTTAAGCAGGAAGAGCCCCTTCACGCGGAGCTCAGCTCGTTTATTGAGGCGGTGCGGCATCGCAGCAAGCCGGTTATCCCGCTGGAAGAAGGCCGGCGTGCGTTGCAAACCGCTCTAGACATACTTTCCGCTATTGGAGAGCACAGCCAGCGCGCCAATATCGGCTCTTTGTAAGGGTTTGTAAAGGGCGTAAACCGCTTTCCTTGCTTTCATTTTGGGCTTTTGTCCTAGATTACAGTTTATTTACATCCCATTGGTGCATGGAACCCTCGCAAGCAGCGTTCTTAATGAGAAAATAGAAACATGGACTCGAAATCCGAGTCTAATGGGTCAGGTGACTGTTTGACGCCCGTAATGGAACCCCCGGTTCGCGAATCGCGAAAATCATCGCTTGCGACAGCAGAAGAGCTGCATCTGCTGATCGAGGAGATGGACGACGAGATCTCCAGTTATCGCTGGCGCGAGGCCGTTTGGATCTCTATTGTTCTGCACGCCGTATTATTTGTGGTATGGCTCACGGCGCCCAGGTGGATGCCGGGCAAGATTGTCATACTTCCGGGCACCGAATCGCATTCGCAAACCACGTTTCTGCCGTTGCCTAGCGACCTGCAGCACCACGTGAAGCCGCCCAAAACAGACATAATTTCCGATAAGAACCGCATTGCCATGACCCGCAATCCGGTCCCCAACCAGCCGCGTCCCAAGATCCCAGATACCCAGCGTCCCGGCGCTCCTGCCCGTCCATCGCCTCCACCTGGTCAACAGGCCGCGCAACAGCCTGCGCCAGCGACCCAGCAGCAAGCCGATGCCAATCCCGTCCAGCAGCAGCCACCACCGGTGCAGACGGCCCAGGCGCAGCCCCCTAAACCGCCAGTCAGCTCGTCGAGTTCACCTTTCAAGGTTGGCAGTCCGGGATCCGCGGTGGAACAGGCCATCCACTCTGCCGCCGGAAGCCATGGCACGAACCGTGTCAGCTTTGGCGGCGATTATGGAAGACACCACGATCAGCAAAGATCGGATCCCCATGGCGACCTGGAGATCCTGAGCGACACCATGGGTGTTGACTTTGGCCCTTATCTGCAACGCGTGGTTTATCAGGTGAGAGAGCATTGGTACAACCTGATTCCCGAATCGGCCAAGGCCCCCCTCATGAAGAAAGGCAAGCTGACCATCGACTTCGCCATTCTGAAAGATGGCCGGGTTGCCGGCCTGAGGCTGGCTGCAACTTCCGGCGATGATGCCCTGGACCGCCCGGCGTGGGGAAGCATCACCGGTTCCGACCCTTTTCCTCCACTGCCGACCGAATTTAAAGGACAGCACCTTCAACTCCGGTTCAAGTTTTATTACAACCCCGATAAGAATGAGCTCGATTAGCTCCGGCGCACCATCATCTGCATCAACATCCGCTGCACAAACGGCATGTAGATAAGAGCCGCGACGGCGCCCAGGGCTAGCCCCAACCCGATGCGATCGGTAATCAATAGCGGCGACAAGGCCCAGATCATATCCAGGGCAAACAAGGCGGGAAATAGAACGCGGTATTTTTCAGCCAGCATATGGTAATCGAATGCCGTGGCCGTAGTCAGGTAGAGCCGTACCGCGATCCCCAAGAGCGCGCTCACCAGGTAAACCACAAAGACAACGTGCCCGGCCTGGCTCCAGGCCTTATCCGCCGATTGCGAAAGCCGGTCGAGCCTGAACAGCGCGCTTAGATAAAAAATTAGGTACATCACCTGACAAAGAGCGAACAAGATTCGGACCGTTGGGCGACTGGCGCGCGGTAGCTCCCGCTCTGGCACTCCCAGCCAGGATTTGCGCTTCGCTTCCGGGGCCGCTGCTTCCCTTTTATCTGCTGCTGGCTTCGCTGGAAGATTTTCAAGAGGCGGCGCGACCGATTTTGGCTGGCCCAATTCAGGTTGAATCAATCCAGATTGAATCAGTTTAGGCTGAACCGGCTTAGCTTGGTCGAGCACCGTCGCAACTTCACCGAGAAAGCGGTACCCGCGTTTGGCGATGGTCTCCACATACTTGGGTTTGCTGGCCGAGTCGCCCAGCACGTCCCGCAGCTTGACCATCGCGGTATTCAGGCCATGATCAAAATCTACGAAAGTATCTTCCGGCCACAGCCGCTGGCGCAGCTCTTCCCGCGTGATGACTTCCTTGGGCCGCTCCAACAGCGCAACCAGCACCTGGAATGGCTGGAGCTGCAATTTCAAGCGCGTACCACTGCGGCGCAGCTCGGCGGCCTTGATGTCCGCTTCAAAATCATCGAATTTGTATTTCAGGACAGTTTCCATAGGAGCAGGAGAACTATATCGCAATCGTGGGATCGGGTGATCACTTCGGCGCACCTCAGTGCAGGCTATTCATCGGGTGATCGGGTGATCAAAAATCAAGCAACACCATTCCTGATGTCTTTTTATGTGTGATTGCTCAGAGCCCGAACAAAGCTGATTCAATTGTCTGGGCTCTGGCTCTTCCGATCACCCGATCACCCGATGTCCCGATCACCCGATAAAATGGCTTCCATGGAAGCGCACCGTCAGCGGGTCATCGGCCTGGCCATTATTGTCCTGCTGATTTTGTTGTTCGTGGCAGTGCGTCACCTTTGGGGTGCGGCTTGAAACTGCCATTGCTGGTGGCGATCCTGGGACCCACGGCCAGCGGCAAGACATCGCTTTCCCTGGCCCTGGCTGAACAGCTTCAGGGAGAGATCATCAGCTGCGATTCGGTGGCGGTCTACCGTGAATTCGAGATTGGCGCAGCCAAGCCCTCGCGGGAAGAAAGACAGCGGGCGCCGCATCATCTGATTGATGTCGTCTCACCTGCCGAGCTTTTCACCGCAGGAGATTATTCCCGGCTGGCGCGCCGCGCCCTTCATGAAGTCCGTGACCGCCATCATCTACCGATAGTGGTTGGAGGCACTGGACTCTATCTGCGGGCGCTGTTTGAAGGGCTTTTTGCCGGGCCTCCTCGCTCCGAAGAATTGCGGCAACATCTGCGACTACGGGCGGCGGAGCGCGGTGCCCAATATCTGCACAGGATGTTACGCCGGCTTGATCCTGCGGCCGCCGAGGTAATTCACTTCAACGACGTGGCCAAGATGGTGCGCGCACTGGAGATTTGCATCAGCTCGCGCCGGCGCATGACGGACCTATGGCAAGAGAGCCGCGATCCTTTGGAAGGTTTTCAGGTCTTGCGGCTGGGATTGAATCCAGACCGAGAGACGCTCTACCAACGGATCAACCTTCGGGCCGGTGAGATGTTCCGGCATGGCCTGGTCGAAGAGACCCGGGCGATTCTGCATCGTTATGACAGGACGGCGAGCGCCCTGAATTCCCTGGGCTACAAGCAGGCCATGCAGCATCTGCAGGGAGAACTCACGCTGGAACAGGCAATTACACTCGCGCAACAGGGTCATCGCAATTACGCCAAGCGGCAGATGACCTGGTTCCGGCGCGAACCGGATGTTCACTGGCTCTCAGGCTTTGGCTCGGATCTTGAGGTGCAGAAACAATCTCTGGAGTTGATTCGAAAAAATCTCTAGCCAA
>DATMMY010000375.1:0-4774 GCA_035569515.1 Candidatus Solibacter sp.
TTCAATGCGTTCCAGGAACTGCCGGGCGTAGGCCGAAAGCGACTCGACGTAGCGGCGCTGCCCTTCAGCATAGATTGTGTCAAAGGCCAGGGAAGACTTGCCCGATCCGGAGACCCCGGTAACCACCGTCAGGGCATTGTGCGGGATCTCAAAATCGACGTTTTTGAGGTTGTGGACACGGGCGCCCCGGACCACGATGCTTTCATTGGAGGAGACAGACATCTTGAGCTACAACAGCCAGTTCGCAAGAGCGCTCCGCTACAGTGGGGCCCGGGCATGTGGCTGAATCCTATCATTATAGCGGACAGGAACAACTGTTTAGGTGGCAGTATCCGCGTTCAAGCTACCTTCGGAGCTGGATCGGAATTGCCTGATATTTTTGTGCATACTCCAGGCCCCGGCTTCATGTTTCACGAACCTTTTCCGCTCGAGGCCATTGTTCCGCTCTGCTGGGCTGGAAGGGCTGAATAACATTACCTCACCCCTGGGTTGCCATTGCTATGCCATGTTTTTAGCGGGTTTTTCCCGGTTTTTAGTGGCTCGCACCTTAGCTGATCTTTACAAATTAATATTCGCTAATTTATCTTGACAGGCCCTACGTGCTGAAGTTAATGTTTCGCTCCACTTTCCCAAATGATTTAGCCGAAGGCATTAATCATTGGGGAAGTCATTAGAGATTCTCCAATGTGCGCCCATACTTTTATCGCAGGCTTCCGGGATACATTTTGCTTGGGTTGGGCGCCTAAAACTCCTTGGGAAATCCGTAACCCAGGGGGTTTACGGTAACTAATCAGTCAACGGATGAGGAGATTTTGAATGAAAACTGCTAAGCTCGCGTCGGTTTTATCCATTGCTCTGGGAATGCTGCTCCTTGCCGGGACAGCATTCGCCCAGCTGGATCCTGGAGTTCGTGGCGGTCCATCGGGCGCAGGTGGCGCCTTGGCTGGCCTGAGCTCTGATGAATTGAACTTTTTTAATGCAGCCAAAGAAAGGTTCGCGGAAATCGACTCGGTTTCCGGGACAGCCCCTGGAGAAGCAGGCGTGGGCCTTGGCCCCGGCTTCAACTCCAATAGCTGCGCTTCCTGCCATGCGCAGCCAGCGGTTGGCGGCACCAGCCCAGCGGTCAACCCGCAATTTGTGGTTGCTCACATGGATGGCGCTACCAACACCATGCCGTCTTTCCTTTCCCTCCATGGGCCCGCCCGTGAGGCCCGTTTTGTGAACAATCCTGACGGATCGCCTGACGGCGGTGTGCATGACCTGTTTACCATCAAAGGCCGTTCCGACGCTCCGGGTTGCAACCTGGCGCAACCGGACTTTGAGACGCAGGTTCGCAACAATAACATTATCTACCGCATCGCCACGCCTACCTATGGCGCCGGCTTGATCGAGAACACTGCGGATGCCACACTGGAAGCCAACTTGGCCAGCAACAGCTCGGCCAAGGCTGCGATGGGCATCTCTGGTCACCTGAACCGCAGCGGCAATGACGGTACCGTCACCCGCTTCGGCTGGAAGGCCCAGAACAAATCGTTGCTTATCTTTGCTGGTGAGGCCTACAACGTGGAGCAGGGCGTCAGCAACGAAGTTTTCCCCAACGAGCGCAATGCTGTTTCCGGTTGCGTCTTCAATGGCAGTCCCGAAGACCACACCAACCTGACCGTTGCCCCTGGTGGCATCAGTCCGGCTGCGGACTTTTCGTCTGACACCGTGAACTTTGCTGCATTCATGCGTCTTTCGGCTGCTCCGGTTCCAGCACCAGCAACCGCTTCAACGAGTCGCGGCAAGAGCATCTTTACGGCAATTGGATGTGCTCTGTGCCACACCGCATCTCTGAAGACAACCAAGTCGGTCTTTACCGGCCAAAGCAATAAGACGTATAGCCCATACTCCGACATCGCAGTGCACAGCATGGGAGTTGGGTTGCAGGACCGGGTTAGCCAGGGCAATGCCAACGGGCAGGAGTTCCGCTCCGCGCCTCTGTGGGGCGTTGGCCAGCGCATCTTCTTCTTCCATGATGGTCGCAGCAGCGACATCGCGGAAGCGATCCGCGCCCACGAGAGCAACGGCTCCGAGGCCAGCCATGTCGAAGAGAACTATGACATGCTTTCAACAAGTCAAAAGCAGGATCTCGTGAACTTCCTGCGTTCACTGTAGGTTTAAACTTTCTTCTTTTTTGGACCGCGGATGCTCCTGCATCCGCGTTTTTTATTTGTCACGACCAGGAGAAGTGAAGAGCAACCATCCCGGGGCACGGATGCCTGGGGCTCTTCAGAAACTCCAGGTAAACTTGCAGGAAATAGGCGGATGGATTCCGAACGTACGGGAAGACGCAATCACAACGCAAGGTCCCTCACGCCTACTACGCGCGCTGAAGAGAACGCGCGCTCCGTTGACGGCGTTCGGGATGACGATTTGTTTTTTCGAGATAGTTTCTGGTTCACGCAACCATTCCGGTAGGCGTGGTTGAGGCTGTTACATGTCCCGTATTGGGGCTGTGCCCCTGCGTCTTCGCGTTAAGAACTTGGTAGCCGATTCACCAGAGCTTCCAGCCCTTAGTTGGCTGGTAACGAACTTCCAGTCCGGCGCTGAAGTTGGATTTAGGCGTGGGCGAAATGGCTGGAAATGCCCAGCGCTCATATTGCATTGAGCCGCCAAAGACGACTCCTCCCGCTCTGGCAAAGGTGGCGTTCGCGGCAAAATCCTGCAAATGACCGCCTTGAATAAAGAGCTTGTTCACCTGCTGGTTCCGGTAGTGCAGCTGGATGTTGCTTTGCGCTGAGAAGTGATAGGTGGCCCATCCGCTGATGCCGCGCCCTTCTCGTCCTATCCAGCTTCCGATGATCTGGCCGAAGTTGGTGTAACCACTCCGAAATCGCGTATTGAAATACTCTTGTCCCGCGTCTGTTCCAAAGTCAAGATTTGGTATGTCGGTGAAGACGCCCTCGATCCGCAGATCGAGTTGGGGAAGAGCCGGCAGCTTCGGCATGTATATTCCTCCGCGAAAGCTCGACTTTCGCGGGTAACTTACAGGGGAGAATTCATCTTCAGTAAAGGAGTCACCATAAAGCGTAACCCAGTCCCGAATGCCCGGCAGGCGGTAGGAGAAGTCGAACGCGGATCTCCTGTCCCCAGGGTCTTTCGGCGCCCCGGCGGGGGCATTGCCGGGACCATAGCTTCGTGCCAGGTTGCGCAGAGTAAGCGGGAAGCCCGGTCCGCCAAACAGGTTTGTAAGTCCGAACGCAAATTCGAAATTGCGGGTAGGTTTGAAGGAAAACTTCTCGCCGTGCATATAGGGATGGGGGCTGATGGGAGGACCAAAAAGCCTCGCGTTTTGCGAGTTCGCATCCTGGAGGACGATAAAGTTGTAACCATTGAGCTGGCCCCATACCGTTTCAAAACGGAGCGGACCCAGGTAGTGAAAGATCCACGGCAGAACAATGGGAGTGGCGCGCGAGAGGCGCAGCAGCGGCAAAGGTTCGGCATTGGTGCTGAACAGGAACGGGGCATCCGCCCCCGGTCCCCACCATAGAGCCTGCTTTCCGAACGAGACCACGTTGTTGTGGTAATTGAAGGAGACGTAGCTTTCGAGAAAGCGGAACCGGTCGAGCGAACCCGTCCGCTGTGGGACCGCAAATGGCGTTGAGTCTCCGTTGGCGATTGCCTGGAGAGTAGCGGGGCTTTCCTGCGGCAATGTTCCTGCATGTTGATACTCACCGCGAACGTAGACAGCAAATGGTCCGGCCACAGTCCGCGAGGAAATTCCGGTAATCGCGTTGGCGCCGTTGCCAAATGGCCGGCCGAAGTCATCCACAATTGTCTTGGCGAAATGGTAGTCATCGGCAAGCGGACGTCCTGAGAGGAATCCGGCCCGGGCATAGATATTTTCAATGCGCGACTGCGAAACTGTTTCAATTCCTTCAATTTCCGGCGAGAATTCCTGCTCCAAAGCCTTGTACATGGCGTCCGCGCTTGGGCCTGCGGTTTGGGCCTCCATGCGCTCGCCGGCCTCCTGGACTAAACGGGCGCACTCTGAGCGCGTCCAGGGCCGTATGCTCGGTATGTCCGTATTTATGAAGCCCAGGGCTGACAGGCGCTCCAGAGACGGATACACCCAGCTATCCATGGGCACATAAGTGGCTCCCGATGCCTTGAGTTGAAACAGCTCCTTGTCTCGGGTGAATGTCCCAATATTTGTTCCAGGCAATTCCGCGTCGTGGTGGTCGGCATAAACTTGACGCCCGATCAGATAGCCCAGTGCCGCACCCACAAAAATGTCTGAAGGAAAATGGTCCCGGCTGGTAATACGGGAAATGGAGACCCCGGTTGCGATGCCATATGCGACAGTCTTCACCAGCGGGTCGGGATACTCGTGCGCAATCACGCTGGCAATGGACCATGAGAGCATGGCGTGCTCCGATGGGAATGATGAGCCTCCCCGAAAAAACCTCCCCCGGACATTATCGGAGGGACGCTCGCGCTGGGTCGTCAGCTTCAGCACCTCGGCTACGGCAAAGCTATTCAGCGCCGCTTCGGAGGAGAGCACGCCAGTTTCGCGGGCATGGTCATTGTCTTTGACCCTGCCGTAGAGGTAAAAGGCTGCGCCGCCCGCCACCAGGGACGCTGCACCTGCATTCGCCAGATTGCGGCTGTTGGAGATCAGTGAAGGGCTTCTGGACAGTTGCTTGGCAACATTGGAATCGGTAGCCAACAGACCGCCAGTGGTTGCGACGAAGGGAATCAGCCAGGGCAGATTGTTTTGGCGGATTCGTTC
>DATMMY010000376.1:0-7759 GCA_035569515.1 Candidatus Solibacter sp.
ATCTGCGCTTTGGCCGGAAGCACCGATGGCGGCGGTATGGCGCCAGAAACGCTGCAGCAAGCACGCAAGCAGCTCAAGGCAATTGGGAGCGCAGTCGCGCTGCGCTGTCTGCGCCAGGTTGAAAAGGCGAACGTCCATAGATCTGCTGATTAAAGATCTGCTGATTCCAAAGGCCCCGGTTTCGAATGCAGTTTTTTGCGATTTCTCTGAAAAACCAAAAAAATGTAGCGGCGTAGCGGCTATTTCCGCAGAACCTGAGCGCGCTTCCCAGCCCTGAACGGGCATCAAGGGTGAAGCCCCTGGCTAGTCAGGGATCGCGGGGCGGAGAAAGTGGCGGTGTTGTTGCTGGATGTAGTTGTCAGTCATACCCGCGAGGTAGTCGCACACAATGCGGTGCAGCGGTTCGTGCTGCATCTTTTCCTGGTAGCTGGGCGGGAGTTCACCGGGGAGCTTCATGAAGAACTCAAAGAGTTCAGAGATCACCTGCTCTGCTTTTTGGTGGTCGGGTTCCAGGGCTTGGCTGAAGTAGAGGTTGCGGTAAAGAAAAGCTTTGGTTTGCTGGCGTTCCTGCTCCACTTCAGCGCTGAAAGCAACCAACCGTTGGGGGTGTTGCCGCACCTCATCCACCGATCGCACCCCGGCCCTGGCAATCAGGTCCCTGGTGTTCACAATTAAATCGCTCACCAGCCGGTCCAGCATGCGCTTCAAAGTTTCGTTGAATTTCAGCTTGGGCGGAGAATTTGGATAAATCAGGTTGATCTCTTCGTAAAGACGTCCGAACGAAGGTACACCCTCGCGGATCTGCTCCAGCGTCAGGATCCTGGCTTCCAGGCCATCATCCAGGTCCGCGGTGCTGTAGGCAATCTCATCGGTGAAATCAATAAGCTGAGCTTCCAGCGGCGGGCGCTGGTCCAACAGATATTCGGCCAGCTGAGGGAATTCTTTTTCGCTGTAATCGTGAGAATGCTTGATGATCCCTTCGCGCACCTCAAAGGTGAGATTCAGGCCGGGGAAATCGGCATAACGTTGCTCTACCAGCTCCACGGTGCGCAAGGCGTGCACGTTGTGGTCAAAGGAATCGCCATATTCGTGCATGGCGGTGTCCAGAGCCCGCTCTCCCGCGTGCCCAAAGGGAGGATGGCCAATATCGTGGACCAGGGCCAGCGTTTCAACCAGGTCTTCATTCAGTTGCAGCTCGCAAGCAATGGTGCGGGAAATCTGTGCGACCTCAATGGTGTGAGTAAGACGGTTTCGAAAGTGATCGGAGTAGCGTCGCGTGAATACCTGGGTCTTGTTTTCCAGCCGCCGGAAGGCCCGCGCATGGACCAGCCGGTCGCGGTCCCGCTGGAAGTCGTTGCGATAGGGATGGCTCGGCTCTGGGCAGCGCCGTCCGTGGCTCTCTTCCGGACGCAACGCGTAAGACGCAAGCATGGTGCCAGTCTAATTGCAGATTGCCAAGATTGCCACAACTGCCCAAATTGCCAAATTGGAAAAATCAACCAGCTTCCAACAAAGCCATGGGTTGTATATGATGTCTGCTGCCCGGAATCGCCGGAGCAGATTTCGGTGGAGGAAAAATGGATTCTGAAAGAGAAGATAAGACAATTTATAAGGTCGTTGTTAATCATGAGGAGCAATACTCGATCTGGCCTGCGCACAAAGAGAATGCTCTGGGATGGAAGGACGCGGGCAAGTCGGGCACCAAGGAAGAGTGCCTCGCCTACATCAAAGAGGTCTGGACCGATATGCGGCCTTTGAGCTTACGGAAGAAGATGCAAGAACAAGGCCTCGGCTAGACAAGATCAATGCAGGGGCGGCATTTTGGATGCCGCCCCTGCCTACGCTTTTGCAAGCCGCTCAATCTCATCGTATTCGTAGACAACACCGCCGTGGCCTCCTGCTTTCGCCGCAGCTACCATCGCCCTTCCCACGTGGGCGGCCTCAATGGGACGATAACGCCGCAGGCGGCCGATAAGGGCGAACTGCAAGACTCTTGCCAGGCCGATTCCAACGGTTTCTCCGAATCGGGATTCTTCCCTCTGGCCCACCAATACACTTGGCCTGAAGATATGGATCGCCGCGAACGCCAGCGAGCACAGCTTTTCTTCCAGTTCGCCTTTGGTACGCAGATAGAAGTTTCGCGACTTGGGATTCGCGTCCACTGAAGACACCAAGATGAACTGTTGAGCGCCGAACTCCAAACTGCGGCGGGCCGTCGCCAAGGGAAACTCCAGATCCACGCGGCGAAATGCCTCCTGGGAACCGGCCTTGCGGATGGTGGTCCCGAGGGCGCAAAAAACGTCATCAATCGCCTCTAAGGGAAGAACATCTATCTTCGCAAAATCAACCACCATTTGCTTCAGCTTGGGATGGTTTTGCTTCGGCAATGCTCGTCGAGTGAGCATAATGACCCTTCCGTAATGCCCATCTTCCAGTAGAGTGCGCAGGCAGAATTGTCCCACCAGTCCTGAGCCGCCAAGCAATAGAGCTGTCTTGGAATTCATGCCTGTGATTCTAATTGCTCGTCAGATTACTGAGGTCGCCTTATCTGCTTTAGAAGTCGCCGCAGCCCGGAACCCCAGCAGGATTCCCGCAGACTCGGTCACGAAGAGGAGGATCGAAGTAGCCAGGAAGACTCCGCCCCAGCCCGTGTGCCGCATGTGGGCAACGTTGTCGTTCGTGACGGAAAGGAAATGATTGTAGCCGCCAAAGGCAAGGGCCCCGAGCATGGAGATGGATAAGAGGTACGCGCCGCTTCGCCAAAATCTGGTCCAAAGCAGCCCGCCCGCTATCAGGGGCGCCACCACTATCACGGCAACCGAATACAACATCTGCAAGGGGGTGAGATCGATGCGCAGGCGAGTGTGGCCCGCTCCGTGCAAGATGACAATCGCAAAATGTGCGAGGACGAGGCCGGTAATCATGTTTCGCGTCTGGTTGGACTGCACTTGCTTCCCCCCTGCGTATCGCACAGTCTTGATGCGGCGTGTTGATTCTGCGCGAGCCCCGGCAGAATTGCAATGCCTGAGTACAGGCGCAGGCGTTCACGTTATACTTTTTTATAAACCATGGCCAACATACTTTACGGAGTCAATGGCGAGGGCTCAGGCCACTCGACCAGGGCAAAGGAAGTTATCTCGCACCTTCAGGAGAAAGGCCATGCAGTGCACGTGGTCTCGTTCGACCGCGGCCTGCGCAATCTGAGCGAAAGTTTCGATGTCACCGAGATCTACGGCCTCCGTCTCGCCTACGTGAATAACTGGATGCGTTACAAGCGCACCGTGGCCAAGAACCTTGTAACCGCTCCACAGTTCGCCCGAAGCGTAGCCAAGCTCCTGAAACTGGCCGAGGAGTGGAAGATTGAATTGGTGATTACGGATTTTGAGCCGTTGTCGTGCCATGTGGGCCATCGAAAGCATCTGCCGGTGATCTCCATCAATAACCAGCATTGCCTTACGAACACTGAGGCCGCATCGCCGCCCCACTACAGGCGCGATGCAGCCGCGGTCAAGCTCCTGACGCGCCTGATGACTCCCAGGGCCGACACTTACCTGGTTCTTTCTTTTTTCCCCGCGCCGGTCCGCAAGCGGAAGACATTTGTCTTCCCCCCGATTGTGCGCACCGAGATTCTCCAGCAGAAACCCCATAGTGGCGACCACGTGCTGGTCTATGTGACTTCGCCCTCTCCCGATCTTGCCCGGCTGATCAGGAGTGTCCGCTGCCGCTTCATTGCCTACGGATTTGGCCGCGAAGGAGAGGACGGCAACGTCCAATTCAAAAAGCCCAGCTTGGGCGGCTTTATGGAAGACCTGGTTGGCTGTAAAGCAGTAGTTGCCAATTCCGGATTTTCGCTGGTGAGTGAAGCACTTTATCTTGGTAAGCCTTATCTGGCGGTTCCGGTCAAGAACCAATTCGAACAGACTTACAACGCCTATCATCTGGATAAGATGGGCTACGGAGCTCATTGGGAGGAGTTGAACAAAGAGCGGCTGGAATCCTTCTTGTTCAATCAGCCGGTTTATAGCGAAAACCTGGCCAGCTATCCACGCCAGGGCAACACCGCTTTGCTGGCGAAGCTCGATTTGCTCATCGGTGAACATACCCATTGAAGAACCTTGACGATTCCACGGCGAATTTGCAATCCAGCGTCCCGAAACCGGAAGCTGAATCCAAGGCACTGGTTCCGGCAACCCTGCTTATCAGCCTGGTTTCCGCAACCCTGACGCTCGTGCTGTTTGCCTGGATCGCTCGCGAAGTGTTGGGAGGCCATGCAGAAAGATTCGATCTGTCGGTGCGGATGTGGGTCCACCAATTCGCGTCCGCCACCATGACGCGTGTCATGACCGGAATCTCCATGCTTGGGGGACAGATTCTGGTGCTGGAGTTCATTGTTGCCATAGCTGCATTCCTGGCCCTGCAGTGGCGACGGGCGGCAACATGGCTGGCCGTTGCCGTGGCTGGAGCAATACTCCTGGAGTTCACCCTGAAGCAGGTTTTCCAGCGGCCCCGGCCTCCGGTTTTCTTTGGGATTGCACCCCACGACTACGGTTTTCCCAGTGGCCATGCGCTGGTATCTTTTTGCTTTTACGGCGTACTGGCAGGGCTGCTGGCGGACCGCACCGAATCATTGCTGGTGGAAGTTCTGATCTGGGTCACAGGAGCTTGCACCATCGTAGCCATTGGGTTATCGCGCATCTATCTCGGAATGCACTATCCCACGGACGTGATCGCCGGATTTCTCGCCGCCACTATCTGGGTCAGCACGATCGTGGCCCTCGACCACCTTCGCCTTCTGCGAAGACAACGCAAGTTGCGCCGCTCGGAGAAAGATCTCTCGTACTAGTGTGGTTCGACAAATTGCTAAATTTCGAGCACTGGCGGAAGAACGGCTTAGGTCTGCGCTGGAATACAAACGCTTTAAAGCCTGTGTGTGAACTAATTTTGTTGAGTTGCTTGATGAAATGTATGGTGTGTCATCCTGAACGAAGCGCAGCGTTGGGCTTCAGTTGACATGGTTAATTGGCGCGTAGTGAAGGACCCCGATGGCCTTTAACAAACGATACTGCGTCAGGGGATTCTCTCGTGGAACTGTACATTGTCTTACGGCAATTCCCTGGTGAGAGCGCCTTGACATGGCACGGTAAAGAAAAACATTTTCGGGGTCCTTCGACTTCGCGCCATTGGCCATTGTTGATTGTGATCGTTTCGTGGCGCTGCGCTCAGGATGACAAGTCATTGCTACACCAGTTCTAGAAATGCTCTGAGGTCATGGCTGCGGATCGTACACTACACCAGCAAACAGGACCGCTCCGGTCCGGGAATTGCACAGCAGCACTACAAACGGGCGGTCGAAGACCAGCGTTCTTTTATGTATCTGAATCCCTTTTGATGGATGACATCTCACTCTCGCGTAGATAGAGTTCTCCTGTTCGTCCATGCCAGGCGAGTAGAGCCTTTCTGAAGCTATAACGGTTTTGGACACCATTTAGTTACGCGAAGTTCCAACTATTTCTTTTGCTATCTCTGGAGCTAAATGATCGCAAGAACCTGCACGCATCGCGTTCTTTAGCTGAATGTGACGGAGATGCAAAATTGAAATCCCACAACCAATACAACAATCCATCAAGATCATGGTTCCTGCTGCCCGCCGCTTTAGTTGTCATCGCTGCCGTGGTGGTGCTGCAAGCCTTCTACCCATCCAATGGTGAAGCTAGTGGTGCAACTTATTCGCATGGTGTTCTGCATGTGGCCATTCCTTACCATGCAGTTCACGCCGGCGCAGGACAATTGATCTTGGAAGTCCTGGATCCGGAAGACCAGGTGTTGGGTCGCGCGCAACGAAACCTGGATGTTGCCGAAGGTAAGGGCCGCTGGCACGAAGAGATCAAGCTCGATCGGCCGCTTCCCCTGGATGATGTGGTGTGGGACCGCGTGCATTATCGCTTTGAATACAGCGATGGAAAGAACGCGGCGCTGGAGAGCACGGAATCCATCTCGCAGATCCTGCGCATGCCGGTGGTCCACATTCTGGGTCAGCAATCTTACTTGACCGGTGGCCAGGCAGCCGTCCGGGTTATCGTGACGGATTCAAAGAATGAACTTATTTCCGGCTCCAGTTCAGTGCGCATCGAACTTATGTCCTCTGAGCAGAAACCCCGTTTTCTCTTTTCGGGAAAGCTCAACCGGCGCGGCACTACGGAAGCGCAGTTCCGGCTGCCCGGGGGACTGGTTGGCAATTATCAATTGCGCTACGTTGTGGACACGCCTATTGGCTCAACAGAATTTACGCAAGCGGTGCGGCTGGAAGACAAGGTTTCTATTCTTGTCACGACCGAAAAACCAATCTACCAGCCCGGCCAGACCATTCACGTGCGCGCATTGGCGCTGGACCGCTCCAACCATGAAGCCGCCGCCGGCCGCAAGCTGACTTTTGAAGTGGAAGATTCGCGCGGCAACAAGGTATTCAAGAAACTCACGCAGACAGACAAGTTCGGAATCGCCTCGGCGGAGTTTGGGCTGGCCGATGAAGTCAACCTGGGCACCTACCATCTCCGGGCCTTAATGGGCGAAACCAACGGGTCCGACGCGGCGCCGGCAAGCACCGCTGAGATCGCCTTGAACGTGGAGAAATACGTCCTTCCAAAATTCAAAGTCGCTATTGACTTCGGCGGCAAAGACAGCAAGACCAAGCGTGGCTATCGGCCCGGCGACCACGTGACGGGTACCGTACGTGCCAACTACTTTTTTGGCAAGCCGGTTGATGGTGGCGAGATTACGGTCAAAGCTTCCGGCATGGACGTGGCCGTGTTTAATGTGGGCTCCGTGCAAGGCAAGACAGATCACGAGGGCGCGTATCACTTTGATCTCACGTTGCCCAGCTACTTTGCCGGCCGGCCGCTCACCCAGGGTGCAGCTCGCGTGCTGATTGAGGCCACGGTGAAAGACTCCGCCAGCCATTCCGAAACTCGCGGCGAACCTGTCACGGTCAGTGAATCGCCTCTAGTGATCACAGCCGTGCCTGAAGGCGGCACATTGGTTCCCGATCTTGAGAACCAGGTTTTTGTTCTTATTTCGCATCCTGACGGCACTCCGGCCAGCGCCGACCTGAAGGTCCACGCCGCAGGCAATCCCGATCAGACCCCCTCTACCGATGACCGTGGAGTTGCCGTAGTCCGCATCAACGCCGATACCGGAACCAAGACATTGGAAGTTGAGGCAACGGACAAGCAAGGAAACCACGCTTCGAGCAAAGTTGAACTCCGGTCTCGAGAAGGTCTAGACCAGATTCTTCTGCGGACGGAACACGCCGTGTACCGCGCCGGAGAGCGCATTCAACTCAGGATCTTTTCCACGAAGAAGCGAGGCACTGCGTACGTGGACATCGTGAAGGAAGGGCAAACGGTGCTGACTCGCGACCTGGACATCGAAAACGGTCAGGCTGAGCTTGCCCTCACAGCCACGCCGCAGATGGCTGGAACGGTGGATTTCAACGCCTACCTTTTTAGCAGCGATGCACGCCCTGTCGGCGATCATCGCCTGGTCTTTGTCCAGCCCGCCGATGAACTCAAGATTGAGACTGCGGCAGACTCCGCTGTCTACAAGCCGGGCGCTGAGGCGCGCATTCGCTTTCGCGTGACCAACTCGCGGGGCGAAGGCGTCCACGCTGCGCTCGGTCTGCAGGTGGTGGATGAGGCGGTCTTCGCGCTGGCGGAAAAGCAGCCGGGCTTTGCCAAGGTCTTCTTCTATCTGGAGCAGGAGG
>DATMMY010000377.1:0-6839 GCA_035569515.1 Candidatus Solibacter sp.
CTACATCATGGTCCGTAACATCCGGATCCGGAAGAAGAATTCGCGCGACGCGAGGCCCTTCGTTGATCACTACGGTGTTGACTCCCGCGTTCAGCGCAACAGCCTGTGCGGCCAGGCCGAGGCGCGCATAGTAGCCGTTTAGCCGCCGCTCAATGGCATTCTTGTCCCACAGTGTTCCGTCCAGCGGAGCGAGCGTTTTTCGAAGTTCTCGAATACGCGCTTGCTGCCTGGGACTGGCGCTGTTCGGAAGCTGGAGCATAACGGTCTGAGACTGGAACGGAGCGGGAAACCGAAAAACAGCGAGGCTCTGGTCGAGCGAAGAGAGTTGGTCGGCGTAGCTGAGACTACTGCTGGCTGCTGCGCCAATCATGGGAGCAAAGAAGGAGCTGCTATCCACAAGCACATCCGCTGGCTGACCGCGTGCCGGGTTTGAGTCACTCCAGGGCTGCATGATCTGGGCGTAGTTCGCAAGAGAGCCATTGAACGTCCGTAACGCGTTGGTTGCGGGATCACTGAGACTGCTATCAATTTCTCCTGGGGCGAGCGCAGCTTGATACGGCATCGGCAGACCACCGAGTATCTGGCCAAGCTGATTTTCGAGTGCGACTTCGACCCCGCCTAGCGTAACCTTTGGCGACAGCGCTGACGTGAATGCCGGTGGAATCCAGAAAGCCGTATTCGAGCTGGTTGCGATGATCCGGCCATTCTGCACCTGAAGGCGAACGCACATCTTACCCAGAGCGTCTTTGCCTGCGGCTGGCGGCGCTGGACATGCTGGAGGACCGCTCTGGGCATAGCTTTCCAGCCCTGCAAATAACGACAGAACAATGCAAATTGCGCCTAGCCGCTTATGATTCGGCAGCATATAACGAGGCATCAGAATCTTTGTCTTGTTGGTCACAATTCATACGCCTATGCGCCGTCTTCGGCATCGTGAAACTTTACGCGGCATTGTTGAGCATAGCAACCGAATCTTCGAACAAAACACGAAGGATGGACACCTCCAACGTCAACCTCCCAGGCTTGCACCCCTTGATCTGACTCTTGACTCACGGATCTCTGCCCCAGCTCAAAAGACCATTAGAAGCAGCATCAGCCGAACCCAGCAGAGCTGTACTTCCTGCTAGCGGGACATTGTTCTGGCGGACAGGACATTGGCTGCTGCTTACGGAACACGACAAACCGGGGCCGGTGTGACATCTTAAGGCAATCGAAATTGCCTGGCCTGAAGTATTTTTGAATCCCCAATTGCCGTAATGAAGAGGTTCCACAGTGTCAGTACCTCGTTTCAATCACGAGTTGCCTGCTTCCGGGCGCAAAGACGCATTCGCCCTGAGTGTGGTTCTGCATGGGGTTGGCGTTGTCTTGGTCGTGGCCATGGTGCAGTGGCTGCCTGCTCCGCGTATAGAGTCGCGGGAATCCAGCGTAACGCCTTTGTATGCACCGCGGATGGATACTCCACAGGCTCCAAAGATTGTTCTGCCTCCACCGAAGGTACTGGCCAAGCTGAATCAGCCCAAGGTCGAGGTTCAGCCCAAGATCATAGCTCCTCCTCCGGAAAAGCCTCCAGTGGTGGAAGTTCCAAAAGCAGTTGAGATGGCCAAGGCGCCTGAGCGGACAGTGCCGAAACCGGAGCCCAAAAAGGAAGTGGTTACAGGCGTCTTCTCGACAAGCAATCCAGTTGTGGATCCGGTACGGCCCAAGAAAGAAGTCGTGACCGACGCGTTTGCACCGGGCAGCTCCGCGCAAGCAACGTTGCAGAAGTCTCCTCGCGCAGTTCAAACCGGCGGTTTTGGCGATCCCAACGGCGTGAAAGGTACCGCCGAAAGGAAAGGCCTGGTCACCATAGCCAGCCTGGGAGCCTTTGATCTACCGGGCGGGCCGGGCCACGGCAATGGAACCGGTGGCGCTCGGGGCGCCGTGGGAACGGTTGCCAGCGCAGGCTTTGGCGGCACAGCGGCAGGCACCGGACAGGGTGGCCGTCAACGCTCAGGCGGGGGCGAGGTGATGCGGGCAGGTTTCAGCGAGATAGCTGTTTCCTCTCCAGCACCGAAAATTCATGCGGAAGAGAAGCCGAGCGTTACGCCGGTGGAAGTTCTTTACAAGCCGCTTCCCGTGTACACCACCGAAGCGCGGCAAATTCACCTGGAAGGTGAAGTGCTGGTGCGCGTCACGTTTGGCGCGGCGGGCGATCTGCGGGTGGAGCAGGTGGTGCGGGGACTGGGACACGGGCTGGATGAATCCGCTCTTCGCGCCGCGCAGCAGATCAGGTTTCGTCCTGCCCGACGCAATGGACAACCCTATGATTCCACCGCGCTCGTCCACATTGTTTTCGAATTGGCCAACTAGCGGCGTTATGCGGTCAATCACGAGAGCTCTAGTTCTCGTTTGGTGCGAGCAATGTTCACGAGTTGAGAATTTGGTAATTGGGTAATTTGGTAACTGGGAAATTTCAGAACTTGAAGTTTTTTGGGCTTGAAAAATCCCAAAGGGATTACAGACTTGGAGGCAAATGATGATGCGGTCTCTTTATAAGTTTCTTGGCATTCTCATGGTAGTGAGCTTGAGCATGGTGGCCTGGGCATGTTCAGACCGCGCAGAGTCATCCGCCGGCCCATCGTCCTCGCACGGCCAGGCGGCGGTGGAGCAGATTTTCCGCCAGGAAGCCAAACTGGTGGAGAACATGCGTGGCTATACGCCCATGGTCGAAACCTACATTCAAAGATTGAAGCCCGATACCGAGATCGGGACCCTGCCTGACAAAGACAGGTACTTCCTGGGCCGCCTGGTGCTCGGCAAGAAGGGCCTCAACGAAAATGCGTTTAAGGACAACAACAAAGCCCGCTTCATGACTCGGGTCCTGGACCGTCTGGACGGCTTTTACAGGCTCAATTACCGCAGCCTGGGCTTTATGCAGACAATTTTTCTCAATGACCGGTTCGATAACGACCATTACGAGCTGAAGTATCTTCGGCAGCAGTTCCTGGGTGAGGTCCGCACCATGGTCTTTGATGTCATGCCCCGCCCGCACGGCGATGACGTCTGGTTCAAGGGACGTATCTGGGTCGAAGACCAGGACTTCAACATTGTCCGCATTAATGGAACGTATGGGCCAAACACGGAAACCAAATACTACTTTCATTTTGATAGCTGGCGCATCAACATGCAGCCTGGACTATGGCTGCCGGCGTATGTCTACACGGAAGAAACGGACGCCCAACGCGACTCTACACGCAGGCTGGCCCTGAAAGGCCAGACGCGCCTCTGGGGATACGACCTGAAGCATTCCGGCCAGCAATCGGAATTCACCACCATGCAGGTTGATTCCAACGAAGTAACGGACAACAGCACTCGGGGCGCCAATGAAGTTTCTCCCGTGCAGAGCCAGCACCTGTGGGAACGCGAAGCGGAAGACAACGTTCTCGACCGCATGGAGCGCGCCGGTATCCTGGCGCCCGATGGAGATGTTTCCAAGGTGCTGCAAACAGTGGTCAATAACCTGGAGATTACCAACAGCCTGAACATTGAACCCGAGGTGCGCTGCCGCGTGCTCCTGACCACTCCGCTGGAGTCATTCACCGTTGGCCACACCATCGTGGTCAGCCGGGGATTGCTGGATGTGCTGCCGGATGAATCTTCCCTGGCCATGGTGCTGGCGCGCGAACTTGGCCACATCGCGCTAGGGCACCGTGTGAACACAAAATATTCGTTCAGCGACCGGATGTTGTTTCCGGATGAGCGGGTCTTCCGGCAGATTGATCTGGTTCAGAACGAGACCGACGAACAAACCGCCGATCAAAAAGGGCTGGAACTTTTGCAGAACTCTCCTTACAAAGAGAAGCTGGCCAGCGCCGGACTCTTCCTGCGCGCCCTGGGAACCCGTTCCCGCGATCTGACCTGGCTGGTCAGCCCGCACTTCGGCAACCGTCTGGCAAAGAACAGCCCCATACGGCTGGCTGCAATTCAGCAAGCCCCGCCACTGGAAGCCAGGAACATCGCTCAAATTCCGGCCCTGCCTCTGGGCAGCCGCCTCAAGCTCGATCCCTGGGATGATCACGTGGAGATGCTGAAAAGCAAGCCGGTAGCGCTTCACTCGGTTCGCGACAAGATGTCATTTGAGGTCACACCGGTATTCCCTAATCTTGTACCTTTTCGTTCTGGAGCTAATAGCGAGATAGCAGCCAAGCCGGCACGTTAACGTGCGCTAGCTTTGTTAGGTAGAGGAAAGAGAAAATCAATTTAGCCGCGAATTACGCGAATAAACGCGAATTAGAGCGTTTCAAAGTCGATGTAGCACGCCAACCTCTTTGCACCGGGGCTTAACCGCTGGCGAAAAATTCGAATGGCGAGCTTGGCTTGTGCCAGGATCTTTTGCGGTAGATCCTACCTTTGTATTCCTAAATTCGCGTTGATTCGCGTGAATTCGTGGCTAGCTGGCTTCGGAATTGGCCTTTAGTGTCTTCTCTGACACACCCGTCTACTCGATGACACGTTCCTTGGCAAGCTACATTCTTCTTAACGCTATTCATTTCCAAGCGTTACGCAATGGCAAGATACGTGCTCTTTGACTCTAGTTTCCGCCAAGACCGACGTTCCGGCGGAACCTCGACTTGGATGTCAATGATGAAAATACGTATCAGAATTCCGTACCCCAGGACAGCTTTTAAAATCTTTTCGAAGCCGTGGCTCGTCAGCCTGATTGCGGGCCTCGTTCTGTTTGGCATGGCGAGTTCAGCAGTGTTTATTTATGAGTACAACAAGTATCACGAGATTGTGAATAGCCGTATGCAAGGGCCGATCTTCGCCAATACGGCCAGAATCTATGCGGCGCCCCAGCTTGTACGAGTGGGCGAACAGATTGGACCCAGGGAGATCATCAACGCGCTTCGTCGGGCCGGTTATGCCGAGGCCAGCGAGACGGTCAAGTCAAAGATAGGAACTTATCGGCTTCAGGAAAATTTGCTCGTCGTGATGCCTGGGCCGGAATCTTTTTACAGCCCTGGCGGAGCCCGGATTTCATTTGTTCATGGCACAGTAGAAAAAATTACTCGCCTCGACGCAAAACCGGAAGAACCGGGCCTGGAAACTTATTCGTTGGAGCCGCAACTGGTCACCGGATTGTACGACCAGTGGGAGCGGTCCAAGCGGCGGCTGGTCACTTACGACGAAGTCCCCAAAACGCTCAGGGACGCTATTCTCTCGATAGAAGATCGCCGCTTCTTCGAACATAAAGGAGTGAATTATTTGCGGCTGGCAAAAGCCGCGTTCAACGATCTCCGCAGCGGGCAGAACCTGCACGGCGGAGGCGGCTCGACCATTACCATGCAGTTCGCCAAGGGATTCTTTCTCAGCGACGAGAAGACCATCAGCCGTAAGATGGCGCAAATCATAATCGCGCTGCAACTCGAACAACGGTTCTCCAAGCAGCAGATCTTTGAAACCTATGTAAATTGGGTGCCGATGGGCCAGCACGGCTCGTTCTCTATCAATGGCATGGGGGAAGCCGCCCAAACCTATTTTGGAAAAAACATTAAAAATCTGAACCTGGAGGAATGCGCTCTGCTGGCCGCCATTATTCAGCGTCCAAGCTATCTCACTCCCTTTCGCCACCCCGACCGGGCATTGGAGCGGCGCAACCTGGTCCTGGAAACCATGGTGGCAACCGGCTCCATCACTCGCGAGGCCGCCGACAAGGCGAAAGAAGTTCCGCTGAAAATTGCTTCACCCAACATCGACGCCAACGATGCCCCCTATTTCGTTGACATGGTGCGCGAGTCGCTGCTGGCGAAATATAAGGAAGACGAGCTGAATGAAAATGGCATGAGCATCTATACCACGCTTGATGCTGACCTGCAAAAAGCGGCTGCGGAAGCGATTGCGACAGGATCCAAAGAAGTTGACGAACTTATCCAGAGGCGCCGCACGAAAAAAGTCAAAACGGGAAGGGGCAAGAACCTCAAGACGGAAATTAAAGTAATGCCCGGCCCGGAGGCGCAGGTCGCCCTGATCGCCATGGATCCTCACACCGGCCAGATTCTTGCGCTTGCGGGAGGGCGGAACTACGGCATGAGCCAGTTGAATCACGCCGTAGCCCGGCGGCCTACAGGCTCTATCTTTAAGCCATTCGTCTATGCGGCAGCGCTGAATTCGGCCATCAGCGGAGCGCAGCCGGTCTATACCGAAACCACGGTGCTCGATGACTCGGCCTCCGTTTATCAATTTGGCAACAGATTTTACGCACCGAAGAATTTTCACAACGAATATCTCGGGCCGGTGAGCGCCCGCTACGCACTCGCCCATTCTCTGAACAATGCCACGATCAAGCTGGCCGAGATGGTTGGTTATGATCGCGTCACGGAGCTGGCCAGGAGCGCGGGAATCTCTTCCGTAAAACCCACGCCGGCCATGGCCCTTGGGGCCTACGATGCTACACCCCTGGAGATGGCCCGCGCCTACACAACGTTTGCGAATGGAGGCACGCGTGTAGAGCCCAGAATGATCAGCTCCATCCGCAACGCCCAGGGCGAGACGCTGGAAAGCTTTCCTATCGAAACAAAAGAAGTGCTTGATCCCCGCGTCGCTTACGTGACCACTCACATGATGGAAGAGGTATTGAATTCAGGCACAGCGGTGCGCGTCCGCTCCCTGGGCTTCACGTCGCCGGCAGCAGGCAAAACCGGTACATCTCACGACGGCTGGTTTGCGGGTTACACCGACAATCTGCTTTGCATCGTGTGGGTGGGATTTGACGATTACAGCGATCTTGGTCTTGAGGGCGCTCATTCGGCGGCGCCCATCTGGGCCGCGTTTATGAAAAAAGCCTCCACCCTGCGCCAGTA
>DATMMY010000378.1:0-4879 GCA_035569515.1 Candidatus Solibacter sp.
CCCTCCGGGGCTTGGATCTATCGCTTCTCGACCGATCTCAAATTCCTCAAGTGACCGGTATTGAGACTAAAAGGGCTCTCTTCCACTGGTGCTCCGGCTAGCAGCTAGAGGCTACGAGCTAGTAGCTAGCAGCTTCCAGCTACTTTCCTCTCGACACTGCAGTCTCCAATGCCCGGCGTGTGTAGACTGCTGCCAAGTGCTTTCTGTATTCGGCTGAGGCAAATAGATCGCTGTTGGCCGTCACACCGTCGGTTGCGTGGCTGGCTGCGGTGCTCAGGGCCTTGGCATCCAGTGACGTTCCTTTCAGTGCGTCTTCCACTCCACGGGCGCGGTAGGCCGTGGGAGAGACTCCGGTGACGCCAACTCCGGCGGACTCGCATTTGCCGGAGCCATCGCGGGTGAGGTTCACGGCAACTCCTACCACTGCAAATCCGGAAGCAGGGTGGCGGACCTTTACATAGCATTGGTCCTTTCCTTTGGGAGTGGCGAAAGCTATCTCTCGCAGAATTTCTCCAGGCTGGAGAGCTGTGGTGAGCAGCTCTACAAAGAACTTGTCTGCCTTAATGGAGCGCTGGCCTTTTGGTCCAGCGACAACGATATCGGCATCCAGGGCCAAGACAGTGGCCGGCCAGTCCGCAGCAGGATCGGAATGGGCGATGCTGCCGCCGATGGTGCCGCGATTGCGCACCTGGACGTCGCCCAGATGGCTGGCGGTCTCCGTCAACAGCGGGCACACACGGCGCAGCAACTCAGACGATTCAATCTGATAATGCGTGGTCATCGCGCCGATGTGGATTTGCCCTTTGTCTTCGCGGATGTAATTGAGGTCTTTGATGCGGGAGATATCAATCAGGACCTTGGGCTGCATCAGGCGCAGCTTCATGGCAGGAAGCAGGCTGTGGCCACCGGCCAGGAGCTTGGCGTCGTCTTGGTGCTTGGCGAGCAGAGTAACGGCTTCGTCCAGGCTCTTGGCGGAAATGTAGTCAAACTGTGCAGGAATCATAGTTCTCCTTCGATCGTTTAAGCGCTTATGCGGCCCCGGTTTTCTTCTGTTTAATGATTTGCCAGATGACTTCCGGCTTAATGGGCATATCGAGGTGGCGCACGCCATAAGGCGCGAGCGCGTCCACAATTGCGGCCACAATGGCCGGCGTAGCGCCGATAGTGCCTGCCTCGCCAACTCCCTTCACACCCATGGGATTCACGTTGGTGGGCGTCTCGGTGCGGTCCAGTTCGAGCCAGGGAACCATGGACGCTTTCGGCAAGCCGTAGTCCATCAGCGTGCCGCTTACCAGCTGGCCTTGATCGTCATAGACAATCTCTTCGTAGAGGGCCTGACCGAGGGATTGGACAATGCCTCCCTGGACCTGGCCATCCACCAACATGGGGTTGATTACGTTGCCGCAATCATCCACGGCCACGTAACGTTTGAAATGGATCTCGCCGGTTTCGCTGTCGAGTTCCACGACGGCGATATGTGTTCCGAACGGAAAGGTGAAATTTTTCGGTTCAAAGAAATGGATTGCGGCAAGCCCGGGCTCCATGTCCGGTGGCAGGTTTCTGGCCATATGAGCGGCCAGGGCCACATCCTGGATGGTGACTTGTTTCCCTTGCTGTCCAGAACTCGAGAACTTACCTTGCTGAAAGCTGACATTCCCTGCGTCCGTCTCCAGCAGGTGGGCGGCAATTTTGCTGGCTTTCTCTCGCACTTTTTGAAGCGCGAGGTACACCGCGGTGCCTCCCACGGCCATACCTCGGCTGCCGAAGGTGCCAATGCCGTACTGAACAATGGCGGTGTCACCGTGGATGACAGTCACGTCATTCACCTCTACACCCAGTTGGTCAGCGGCAATCTGAGCGAATGCGGTTTCCTCTCCCTGACCGTGAGGGGAGCATCCGGTCAGGATGGTCACCTTGCCGGTCGGTTCAACGCGCACCGTGGCGCTCTCCCAGCCGCCAGCAGGCGTGGCGGCCGAAGGTCCGATGGCGCAGATCTCCACGTAAGTGGAGACGCCGATGCCCATGATGCGGCCCTCTTTGCGCGCCTGTTTCTGCTCCTCGCGAAGCTTGGAATACCCGGCCATGTCGAGGGCTTTTTTCAGGGCGCCTTCGTAGTTGCCGCTGTCATAGAAGAGGCCGGTCGCCGTCTTGAACGGGAACTCATGGGGGGCAGGGAAGTTCTTGCGGCGTACTTCCACTACATCCATGCCCAGGTCGGCAGCCATAAGATCCATGGCGCGTTCAATAACATAGGTGGCTTCGGGGCGTCCTGCGCCTCGATATGCGTCTGTGGACATCTTGTTGGTGAAGACTCCGGTCACGTTCATCTGGATAGCAGGAATCTTGTAGCATCCGGAGAGCATGAGACCCGTCAGAGTGGGAATGGCGGGCGTAAGCAACTGATGATATGCGCCCATGTCGGCGAAGACGTTGTAGCGGAACCCGGTGAGTGTGCCATCTTTCTTGAAGCCGATTTCGATGGTGCCAGTCTGGCCGCGTCCGTGGATGGTGGCTTGAATGTTTTCGCGCCGGCCCTCAATCCACTTGACCGGCTTGCCGGTCTGCATGGATATCCATCCCATGAGCGCTTCTTCGGCATAGACATTCAGCTTGGAGCCAAAGCCGCCGCCCACTTCAGGGGCAATCAGACGGAGCTTGTTTTCCGGCATGCCCAGCATGATGGCGATTTGCGTACGGGCCAGATGGGGAATCTGGGTTGAGGTCCAGAGCGTGAGCTCCTGTTCCCCTGGGTAATAGCGGGCCAGCACGCCGCGGCCTTCCATGGCAATGGGAGCAAGGCGGCGATGGAGGATGCGCTGCTTGATGACTTTGTCAGCCGACTTGAGCGCAGCTTCAATGTCGCCTTCGCCGGCGGTGAGCTTGTAGGCGATGTTGTCGCCAAATTGCTCGTGAATTACCGGGCCGCCCTGGGCCGCTTTTTCTTCATCCATCGCGACGGGAAGCTCTTCGTAGTCAACCTGGATGAGGTCAGCCGCGTCTTTGGCCAGGTACTTGTCATGAGCAACCACAACAGCGACTGGGTGTCCCACGAAATAGACCTTATTGGTGGCGAGCACGCGGTGATCGGGAACTTTCAGGCCGGGCAAGGCGGCCGCGCAGGGCACCGGCCCAACTTTTGCGACGTCTTTCCCGGTGTAGACGGCCACAACGCCGGGTGCTTTTGCAGCTTCGCTGATATCCACGCCCTTGATCCGCGCGTGGGCATAGATGGAGCGCACGAAGACGGCATGGAGGGTGTCAGGGAGTCTGATATCGTCCACATAATGGGCCAAACCCTGGATCAGCCTAGGGTCTTCAGTACGCTTGAGTCTTTGACCAACAAATTTTTCCGCCATAGCATCTCCGTTCAAAAGGTTATCGGGCAAAGGTTAGCGGGCAGCCGCCGATTTGGCTTGCATCTTCTTGGCGGCGCATTGGATCGCCTGAACAATGTGTTGATAGCCGGTGCAGCGGCAAAGGTTCCCCTCAATTCCGTGCCGGATTTCTTCTTCGCTGGGATCGGGATTTCTCTCCAGAAGCTGGGCTGCAGCCACAATCATGCCGGGAGTACAGTAGCCACACTGCAATCCATGGTGCTCCCAGAAGCCTTGCTGCACCGGATGGAGCTTGCCATCCGCGGCAAAGCCTTCAATGGTGGTTACCTTGGAGCCATCGGCCTGGACGGCCAGCAGCGTGCAGGATTTCACCGCCTGCCCATCCACCAGCACGGTGCAGGCGCCGCACAGGGAGGTTTCACAGCCGATGTGCGTGCCGGTGAGACTGAGAGCGTCGCGTAAATAATGCACCAGCAGCATTCGGGGTTCGACTTCACTTTGGTGGGAAATGCCGTTTACAGAGACATTGATCGTCTTTTTCATAGACCACCTTTTCAGCAGCTTGGGACCAGCAGGTCAGTCAACTTGAAGATTCTACAAACAGGAGATTGTACAGCTTTTTGGGAATGTCTGGTTTGCACCTGTCCGAGAAAATTCAAACCAGCTCTCAGAGCCTCATTACAGAGAAAGAAAGAGATGTTCGATTCAATCGTGACCGGCTGCGTTTCTATTATGATGGAGGACCAACTTAGAGGAGCTTATGGACGCGGCCCGGCTTCAACAAAGCGTCGCTCATTGTGCCGATCAGATTGAGGCTGAGATGCGCAGCATTGGCCTATGGCAAGACAAACCCCTTGAGCCTAAGCAGCTTCATTTCAAGAAGGCATTCGCCATGGATACCATGACCTTTGCCCAGTGGCTGCAGTTCATCTTTCTCGTTCGCGTGCGTGAGGCTGTCGTCTCCAAAGAGTTTCCGTCAAGCAGCAGCGTCGGCGCTCAGGCCATTCGTGAGTTTGACGGCCATCCTCATGCCGATCGGTTGCTTACGTTACTTGCCGAATTCGATGCACTGTTTGACTAGGGAGCACTCAGCACTTGGCATTCAGCATTCAGCCAAACCCGGGGCATAAGAACGGCAAAATCGCTTTAGCCGCGAATTTGCGCGAATAAACACGAATCAGGAATTGAACCACAACACAGTTGGCCTATTTATTCTTTCTCTCTTTATGCTTTCTTAGGCTTTTTTGAATTCGTGTTAATTCGCGTCGATTCGTGGCAAGGACTTGCATTTTCCGGTAGTGGGTCATTTTGAATTCCACAGCGTTCAAATCCGGAGCGCAGGGGCTAAAGCCCGGTTGATTCGAAACACTTTCGGCACGAGTGAACTCGTGCCCTCTCCGGAGACTCCATCGTAAGCTACAGAAAATACGCGGATGGGCCCCCACATATTGGGAGACGCAGTCACAGCACAAGGTCCCTCACGCCTACTACGCGCGCTGAAGAAAACGCGCGCTCCGTTGACGGCGTTCGGGATGACGATTCGT
>DATMMY010000379.1:0-9594 GCA_035569515.1 Candidatus Solibacter sp.
CACGGTTTCGCGATAGAACGCAACGCTCTGGTCGTAGAACGCAATGGCCTGGTCTGAGAATGCCCGGCGTCTGCCTACGTCAAAGACCGTTACTACCGCCGAGCCTCCAACGGACCACAATGAGCTGGGGCCCGACAGCAATGTCGTGATGACAGAGCTTTCAAGGCCTCCCACACCCGTCAAGTTCACGATTGGGTAATAGGCGGCTTTGGCCACCCCGATCCGGGCGTTCGCGGAAGCCATCCGTCGTTCGGCAGCGGCGATGTCAGGCCGCCGCTCGAGCAGTTGTGACGGCAGACCTGCCGGAATCGGAGGAGGCGGAGTGTGGAGAGGGAGCCGAGCAAGGCTGAAGGATGCTGGTGGCTTGCCGATCAGAACTGCAACAGCATGCTCGAACTGGGCGCGGAGCACTCCGACGTCTTCCGCCTGGGCAAGAGTCGTTTCAAGTTGCGTCCTGGCCTGCTGTACCTCAACCTCGGAGGCAATTCCTCCTTGATACCGGGCCTGGTTCAACTCCAGGGCCTGCTCATACTGCTTGACGGTGGAGTACAGAAGCTGTTCCTGGGCATCGAGGATGCGCGCCTGGAAGTAGAACAGAGCCAACTGAGCGTGCACGCTCAGATTAACAGTGGCCAGGTCAGCGGCGCTGGCTTGCGCCTGTTCGCGGAAAGACTCCACATTGTGGCGAATTCGTCCCCAGGCGTCGACTTCGTAGGACAAGTCAAAGGGTATCTGGAAGTCGTTCTCGGTTCTGCCGTTGTTGATTGCTCTCGGGGGCGGACGGTTGTTGGACACTCTGGTGCGTGTCGCGGACGCACCGCCGGTCAGCGTCGGGAAATAATCGGCGCGATAATAGCGGAGCAGCGCGCGGGACTGGGTATATTGCGCCTCTGCGGACTTCAGGTTCTGGTTGGAAATACTGACTTGCTGTTCCAGGGCGTTCAGTTGAGGATCCTGGAATAGTTCCCACCAACTGCCCCGGAGAGTCAGCTCGTTCGGCTGGGCCTCTTTCCAATTGCCGGCTTCTTCTTCTTTATAAGCCGGCGGAAGTTCTTTGTAGGCCGCTGGAACTTCGACAGGCGGGCGATGGTACTTGGGGCCAACTGAGCAACCGGCAAGAAAGAGCATCCCGGCAAGGCATAGGGCCGCTACCCTGTGCCTCCAGACTCGACCCTCTGCATTCGGACGGTGAGTTAAGCTCACTTTGTGCCTCCTGTAGGAGCGGGCTGAGAGGCCTGCACGATCTGCACCTTTTGTCCAGAGACAATGGAATCCGGCGGATTAACAATCAGCGATTCATCGCCCTTGAGACCGGAAATAATTTCAATTTGTTCGCCGAAATCGTGACCCGGCATTACCGAGGTGAGCGACACGGTGCTGTCTTTCACAACTGCGACCTGCAATCCTTGCGAACGAAATATAAGAGCGGAGACCGGCACGAGGTACGACGAGGTCTGTCCAGGCACCTTGAGATGGACCTCGGTATAGGCGCCGGAAAGCAACTCTCCGCTGGGATTATCCACGTCAATTTCCGCAAGCAAGGTTCGCGTCGTGTAGTTGATGGCCATGGAAGTGCGAACCAGCGTGCCCTGAAACCGCCGTCCGGGAAACTCCGCCAGAGTCAGATCTGCCGTCAAGCCCGGAGTGGCAGCCTTGGAGTACTGTTCCGGCACATTCACGTACACACGCAGCTTTCCCGGCTGAGAGATGTGGAAGAGATCGGTTTTCACGCCGCCGGCGTTGCCGGAAGCGATGAGAGCTCCGATGTCGGTGTTACGCGCAGTGACGATTCCATCAAAAGGAGCATAGACCTTCTCGAAGGACTGCAAAGTCTCAAGCTGCCTCACGTTCGCCTGGCTGGCGTCGACGATCGCCGCGTTGGCGTTATAAGTGCCGACGGCATTATCCACGTCCTGCTGCGATACGGCGTGAGTCGTCAGCAGACCCTGGTACCGGGTCTTCGTGATCTCCGCCAGCTTGAGATTGGCCTGCGCTGTGGCAAGATTGCTGCGTGACTGCGCCAATTGCTGATCGATTTCCGGCGTCTCAATCTCCGCCAGCAGTTGCCCCTTTTTTACGCGCGCTCCGATATCTACATACCAGCGCCTGAGATAGCCATTGGTGCGAGAGAAAATCGGAGAGCTAATAAAGGGTTGCACGTTCCCCGGCAACACAATCTCCTGGGAGGGCGCGGTGCGCTGAGGAGAAGCGACGGAAACCGACAGCACGGCCATCTGCGCGGTTTCAGCCCGCACGGTGGCGCTATGCGAGAGACGCGAGACGATACCGTATACGGCGATCCCGGCAAAAACCAAGAGAATCACTCCCCCGGCGAGCCAGCCTCGCTTCGACCGGCGCCGCGCTTTAACGACACTCAGCGCCGGCGGGTCGTCCGGAAGGTCGTGGCGTTGTGGTTGCGATTGCATTGGCATAACCATTCCTGTGCTCCTTTGAAGAATTCCGTTCTATTGCTGCTTGCCGGTTTCAGCACCTTGCCGGCGCATACTGTGGATCACGCTAAAGACGGCGGGGACGAAGAACAACGTAGAGACCGTGGCGAAGAGCAGCCCGCCAATCACAGCGCGGCCAAGAGGCGCATTCTGCTCTCCGCCTTCACCCAGTCCCAGCGCCATGGGCGCCATTCCAATAATCATTGCTAAAGCCGTCATCAACACCGGCCTAAAGCGCATGTACCCTGCGTGCACGGCCGCTTCCGCGGCGCTGAGTCCCGTACTTAATTGTTCTTTCGCAAAGCTGACCACCAGGATGCTGTTTGCGGTTGCCACTCCAACGCACATGATCGCACCCGTCAGCGCAGGAACGCTGATGGTGGTGCCGGTCAGGAATAGAAACCAGACAATTCCAGCCATCGCCGCAGGCAACGCCATAAGAATGATCATGGGGTCAAGCCACGATTGAAAATTCACAACGATCAGCAGGTAGACCAGAACAATGGCGAACAGCAGACCTGTCAACAGGCCCGCAAAGGACGTGCGCATGGTTTGGATCTGGCCGCGCACGATGATTTGCGACCCCCGAGGAAGCTCTTTCTGGCTGGCGTTGATGATCGCGAAGAGGTCCTTGGAGACACCGCCAAGATCCCGGCCCTGGAGGGAGCCGAATATGTCGATCACCGGCGCTACGTTGTAATGGGAGACAACGGCCGGGTCTGTAGCGCGGTTGAAAGAGGCAAGACTGGCCAATATGGTGGGCGGCGGATTCCCCGCGACAGTCCCCAGGGAGGGCGACGTACTCGCCATGCTAGTGGCCGTGGCAGTTATCGGAACATTGCTCAAATCCTGGAGCGATTGAACGCGGTACTGGGGTGTCTGTGTTGCGACCTGGTAACTCACGCCATTCTTGGGGTTCAGCCAAAAAGTGGGCGAGGTCTGAAAACTGCCGCTGAGCGTTACCAGGATATTGGTGGCGACGTCCCGCTGGGTGAAGCCAATCTCGCGAGCCTTGGTCCGGTCCACGTCAATATGAAACTTGGGCTGGTCGAAGGTCTGCTGGATGCGGAGATCGGATGCTCCAGAAACATTTGTTACGCGGGCCAGCAGCTTGTCCGCAAATAGCCGGTTGCCCTCCAGATCGTTTCCCACCACTTGAATGTCAATTGGGGCCGGCAGTCCGAAGTTCAAAATTTGGGTCACCATATCCGAGGGCAAGAAATAGAACGTGGTTCCCGGGAAGGCCCGCGGCAGCTTTAACCTCAAATCGTGCACATAATCCGCTGTGGGGTGATGCTTGGGCGACAGCGAGACCATGATGTCCGCATCCTGCGTGCCAACCGGAGCCGAATTGCTGTAGGAAAGATTGATGCCGCTATAGGGCAAGCCAATGTTATCGATGACGCCGGCAAACTCCGCGGGCGGTATCTGCTTGCGGATTTCGTTTTCCACCCGGTCGCATAAAGCTGCCGTTTCTTCAATACGCGTTCCGGTTCGTGCGCGCATATGCAGCGTGAATTCGCCGGCATCCACCGATGGGAAAAAGTCTTGTCCCAGCCACGGGAGCAGAGCGAAGGAGAGCAGGCAGGCCAGGAGGAAGCCAGCCGCAAAAACGCGGCGGTGATTGATAAATGTCTCGAGCAGCCCGCGATATGAGCTCCGGATGCGCTCAAATCCATGCTCGAACCAGGCTTGAAAACGCGCCAGAGGGTTCCTGCTCGGGCCGGTTACATGTGAATCTCCTTCCGCATGGGCCTTGAGGAAGTATTTGGCCATGGTGGGCACCAGCGTCCTCGAAAGGAGGTAAGAAGCCAGCATAGCGAATACCACTGCCTCAGCGAGCGGAACAAAGAGATAGCGGGCGACGCCGGTGAGCATGAACATCGGTACAAACACGATGCAAATGCTGAGCGTTGAAACCAGCGCGGGTACTGCGATCTGCTGCGCGCCATCTAGAATGGCCTCTTCTAAGTTCTTGCCCTCGGCGAGGTAGCGATGGATGTTTTCAATGGTGACCGTGGCATCATCCACCAGAATGCCCACGGCCAGCGCCAGACCGCCAAGAGTCATCAGGTTGATGGTCTCTCCAAGCATGCTGAGGGCAATGATCGACGTAAGAATCGAAAGGGGAATTGAAATCGCGATGATGATCGTGCTGCGCCAGCTTCCGAGAAAAAGAAGGATCATGGTAGCGGTAAGGCAAGCGGCGATGAGCGCTTCCCGCACCACGGAGAAAACGGCCGCGGTGACGAAAACAGACTGATCCGCTACGGTGCGGATTTGCAGATCCTGCGGGAGCGTGGTTTTAACCTGAGGCAAGAGCTTCTTGATACCGTTGATGATGTCCAGCGTAGAGGAAGAGCCGATCTTCTGGATGGTCATCAGCGTCGAGCGCCGGCCGTCGACGCGAACGATATTAGTTTGCGGCGGGAATCCGTCGCGCACGAAGGCGACATCACGGATATAAATCGTGGTGGTTCCAATCTGCTTGATGGGAAGGTCGTTCAGTTCCTTGATGGTCAATGGGCTGCCATTCATGTCGACGTTGTATTCGATGGTCCCGATCTTCGCTGTTCCAGCGGGGAGAATGAGGTTTTGCGCGCTGATGGCGTTCACCACGTCGAGCGGAGACAGTCCGTTCGCCTGGAGAGCGGTGGTGTTCAGATCCACCTGAACCTGCCGTTGCTTGCCGCCGTAAGGATACGGGATGGACGTGCCGGGTACCGAAGTGAGCTGAGGCCGGAGGAAATTCAGTCCCAGATCATTTAACTGCTGCTCAGAAAGCGTGGGGCTGGAGAGCGCGAGCTGAAGAATCGGAACGCTGGAAGCGCTGTAAGTGATGACCAGCGGCGGCGTCGTTCCTGGCGGCAACTGCTTGAGTTGGGTCTGGGACTGGCCGGCAATCTGCGCAATGGCGGTACTGATGTTCGCGCCCGGATTGAAGAAGACCTTGATAACAGCGACGCCGTTCAGCGACTGCGACTCGATATGCTCAATATCATTCACTATGGTTGTTAAGTTGCGCTCCTGAATAATGATGATTCGACTCGCGATGTCGGCCGGCGCCAGCCCGTTGTAATTCCAAATGATGCTGACTACCGGAATGTTGATGTTCGGAAAAATGTCCGTGGGAGTGGTGAGCGATGAAAGCGTTCCCAGGATCAAGATCAGAACGGCCAACACTACGAACGTGTAAGGCCGCCTGAGCGCAAGCCGAACAATCCACATAAATTACCTCGTTTCGACCTTCAGGTTTGGAATCGATGTATACGGACCGCCCAAGCTGAACAGTTGGGCGAAAACGCCGTCGTCCGACATGAATGCACTTGAGTTGCCAAGGTTGCATTTGGCCAAGTTCGGGCAGTTTCATTGAGTAGCAACAGCCATTTAGCATGCGTCGTTTGACGAAAACCATCTCTCGGCATCGACACCTGTCGAAACTTCGACATCTCTCGAAACTTCGACGCCTCAATCCAACAGCTGAACTGGCTATTTTGTTAAGGCCGTCCGCAACGCCCTTCTTAGGTTTGGCGAGCCCTGATCGGTAAGAGCTTTATTTCTTATACGTTTGCTTCCACCCCAAGACGCGCACCGGCACGAGTTGGCCCCCGAAGCTGCGCGCAGGCTTGCGAAGTAAGGAAAAGGGTTTTTCTTTCCGTACCGGCCGCTTACGAGACAGAGTGTGAGCAAAAATCACGCACACACGCTGTCTCGATCCTTCGCTCCGCTCAGACGCCTGGTGACAAACACGCTGGCAATTGCAACTTTGGCATGCGAAGTGCATTCGGATTTCACGGAGGCGTAACGCAATGGAGAACAACAACACGAAAGATCAAGTGTCGCGTCGCAGCTTTCTTGGAGTCGGCTCGGCTGCACTGGCCGCTGTAGCCGGCGGTTCGTTGGTAAGTAGCGCCACGGCGCAGGAGGGCCAGGCGACCAAAGCTCGGACTGACCGGAGCGCAACCGATCCCGGTCCGGGGAATAAGGCGCTGGACGCACAGAACCCTGATTCCACGTGGCCGCCCAGCACGGATTCCAAGAGCTTAGTTCCAAACTTCAAATATCCGTTCGCTCTTGCGAACAAGCGGGCTTACGAAGGCGGATGGTCACGGGAGGTGACCGTTCGGGAACTGCCCGTCTCGAAGACCCTGGCGGGCGTAAACATGAGACTCACGGCCGGGGGCGTTCGCGAGCTGCATTGGCACACGGCGGCTGAATGGTCGATCATGCTCTACGGGACGGCACGTATCACGGCGATCGATGCTGATGGCAAGAGCTTTGTCGCCGATGTGAAAAAAAACGACCTGTGGTATTTCCCCACCGGGATTCCGCATTCGATTCAGGGCCTCGGGCCGGACGGCGCGGAATTCATGCTGGTGTTCGACGATGGGGAATTTTCGGAAACAGAGACGGTCCTGCTGAGCGACTCGGTGGCGCACCTGCCGCCCGAGGTCCTATCAAAGAACTTCGGCGTTGCCAATGCGGCTTTGAAAAATCTCCCCAAGCAAGAGTTATTCATTTTCCAGACGGCAGTTCCTGGACCACTGGGGGCCGACCAGAACGCAGCCGCGGGAGCACTGGGGAAGTCGCCGAGCGATTTCGCTTTTCGTACGATGGAAATGCCGCCGACGATGAGCACGAAAAGCGGAGAGGTACGGATCGTTGATTCGAGCAAGTTCAAGGTCGCAACAACGGTGGCGATGGCAATGGTGACGCTCCACCCGGGAGGACTGCGGGAACTGCACTGGCACCCCAACGCCGACGAATGGCAGTATTACATCTCGGGCAAGGCCAGAATGACGGTGGTGGCGACAGGTAACAAAGCTCGCACGATGGATTTTCAGGCGGGAGACGTCGGGTACGTGGAAAAAACCCTGCTGCATTACATCGAGAATACAGGGGACACGGACGTGATCTTCCTGGAGATGTTCAAGAGCGGCTTCTATCAAGACATGTCGCTGTCGGAGTGGTTGGCCCACACCCCACCCGAACTGGTGATGGCCCATCTCAACATCGACCGGGCGACGCTGGATGCAATACCAAAGGACAAGTTGGTGGTGATGCCGGGGTAGGGCGATTCGGTAGCTGATATATCGCAGGCGCCAGTAGAAGAACTGGCGAGAGGGCCGAACCGGGGGACAAAGAACCAAGGGGGCAAAAAATCAGGGGACAAGAATGACCTTAGCAGAGAGAAGATCAGTGTCATCCTGAGCGGCAGCGAAGGAACTGCTCCGCTGCACTTCAAGTACACGAGGACCATTCTTCCGCCGGTCACGAAGCGAAGGCATTGGAGAACTTAAGGTACAAAGCCTCCTTCTTGCGCAAGTGCAAGACAGGTTGTGCGGAGAAATATCTAGAAAAACAATTTGCAGGGGCTGAAGCCCAGGTGATTTTGAGGACTTTCGGCACGAGTAAACTCGTGCCCTCTCCAGAAACTCCATCGTAAGTTACAGAAAATACGCGGATGGGCCCCAACATATTGGGAGACGCAGTCACAGCACAAGGTCCCTCACGCCTACTACGCGCGCTGAAAAAAACGCGCGCTCCGTTGACGGCGTTCGGGATGACGATTCGTTTTTAGAGAGTTTCTGGTTCATGCAACCATTTCCCGGCCGGGGATGGTTAGGGCTGTTACGTGCCACGGTCTATACAAAAAGTGAAATGCCATCGTCGAGGCGCGACATTGCAAGACACGCGAAACAGAAAAGTGGGATTTATGAAAAAAGTGGGATTTATGAAAAGGATATTACTACTTATTGGAGCGCAGATCGTTCTCACAGCTCTGGGCCACGGCCAGACTGTCTTGCTGCCGGATCCTCCGCAGGTGCAGGCAAAGAACCATGTTGCGTCTTTTACCCTTCATGCAGTGAATGAGAATGGCCGGAATGCCTTCGCTTTCGACCGTGAAACGGTGGCCCCTGTGGTCCGCATTTCGCCTGGTGACATTCTGAATATCACTTACATCAACGATCTTCCTGCCAGGTCCCAGGAGACGTGTGCGATGGGTCCCTGCATGGACATGACGAACCTGCATTTTCATGGGCTGAGCGTCTCCCCGAACGCGCCGCAGGATGACGTGATCGGAATGCTGGCGAGTCCTGGCCAGATTTTGCACTACTCTGTCGAGATTCCTCGCGATCATCCTCCCGGCCTGTTCTGGTATCACACTCATCCCCATGGCGAGAGTCACCGGCAGGCATTAGACGGAATGTCAGGAGCCATTGTCATTGAGGGAATGGAAAATTATGCCCCGCAAATAAGCGGACTCCGTGAGCGTGTGATCGTTGTGCGCGGCCGCTCCATTGAGCATGATCCGGATGCGGAGGAACTCAGGCAGCAGGTTGAAGTCCCCTCTAAGGGTTGCGGGGGAAAAGCGGAGGCAGCCGAGGAAATTTTTACGGTGAATGGGACGGTTCGTCCGGAAATCGAGATCGCGCCTAGAGAACGGCAGTTCTGGCGGATGGTGAATGCCTCGGCGGACCGCTATCTGGATCTAAAGGTCGATGGAGAGCCATTTGAAATCGTGGCGCTTGACGGGATACCGCTCTCCTATCACGAACCCGCAGGCCAGCCACGCGTCACCAATCATCTGCTGGTGTCGCCGGGGGGACGGCTCGAAGCCATTGTTACCGGCCCGCCCCCGGGAACACACAGTTCTCTGCGCACGCTTTGTGTAGATACCGGTCCGGACGGGGACCCCAATCCTGGGATGGTGCTGGCGGATCTGGCACAACCCAGTTCAGCTCCGTCGCCTGAGCCAGTGAGCGTCATCAATGACCGGCTGCCGCTCTACAGGCCGATCAACGTTGAGCCCCTGAAGAAGGCTGCACCGGACTTTATTGTCATCTTCACGGAAGACAAGAACGGTTTCTACATCAATGGCCGCAAGTTCGCCATCGATGCAAGTCCCATGACAAGCGCTCGCGTAGGTACCTATCAGCATTGGCGTATTGTCAACCAAACGGGGGAGCTGCATCCTTTCCACATACATCAAGTCCACTTCCTGGCCTATGCGGAAAACGGCGCAAAGCTCGCGCAGCCTGCGTGGCTGGACACCGTAAATGTTCCGTACCACGGCAACGTTGATGTGATCCTGGACCTCACTAATCCCGTCATCAAAGGCATGTCGGTATTTCATTGCCAT
>DATMMY010000380.1:0-5776 GCA_035569515.1 Candidatus Solibacter sp.
CGGGACCGCCATGCGTATTACGTGGCCACGCTGGCGGTCATCACCGCCACGCTCGATAAAATTGCCACGGAGATCCGCCATCTTCAGCGGACTGAGGTACGGGAAGCGGAGGAGTTTTTCAGCGAAAAACAAAAAGGCTCGTCCGCCATGCCCCACAAACGCAATCCCATTACCTGCGAGCAGATTTGCGGGCTGGCCCGCGTGGTGCGCGCCAATTCCCAGGCAGCCTTTGAGAATGTGGCGTTGTGGCACGAGCGGGACATCTCCCATTCTTCCGTAGAACGGGTGATCCTGCCGGATTCCACCATCTTGACCGACTATCTCCTTCAGAAAACCAGCAACCTGATTGAGACCCTACTGGTTTATCCGCAGCGCATGATGAAGAATCTGGAGAGCACCGGCGGCCTGGTGTTCAGCGGACAACTGCTCCTGGATCTCGCCGAGCACGGCATGTCGCGCGAAGACGCCTATCGGCTGGTGCAGAAACATGCCATGCGCGCCTGGAAAGAAGACCTGATCTTCCGCGACGAGGTCATGAACGACCCGGAAATCAGCTCGCGCGTGCCTCGCCAGCAAATTGAGCAGGCATTTGATGTGAAACGCCAGCTAAGGAATGTGGACAAGATTTTTGCCAGGGTCTTTGGCAATTCTTGATTCAAACCCAGATCACCGCAGAGGGGCAAAGGAAACCTTGAGCCGCGAATTAACACGCACGAACGAGAATGAAACCCGCCAAAACCTTTGAAACACAGAGGCAGCGGAGGAAGCATAGGAAGCGGGAACCCGAAGGATCCGAAACGGCCAAGGCTATTAGAAAAGAAGAGTTGTACGAATGGCTGCCCTTTGATCCAAGTCTTACGGTTGTCTGGAATCGCTCCTTCGATTCGTGTTGGCACTCAGCATCATCACCACCGGCTCCATTCGGTCGAACGCTTCCTGCAGGATGGCGCGTGAGGTAGCAAAGCAAATGCGCACATGGCCTGTGGCGGCTGGTCCGAACCAGCGTGACGCGCCCGGTACCAGCGCAACACGCGCATGGTCATGCAGTGCGCGGCAGAACCGCTCCGCATCATCGTCAAGTTCGCTGATGCGCGGGAAGACAACGTAGGTCCCCTCAGGCGGATACACCGTCACGCCAGGCCATCGGGACAGGCGTTCAATCACAAAGTCTCGTTGCCTGTGCAGATGGCCCAGGAATTCGTTGAGCCAGGGCCGTCCATGGGTCACGGCAGCAATCACCGCCACTTGCGAAAGCACGGAGACGCCATAGACGGTGCTCGCAGCATCCGATGCGGCCACGATGTCCTTTAACCAGTCTGGATTCGTGCAGATGACACACCCTACGCGCAGCCCCGCCAACGCGAAGTTTTTGGAAAACCCATATATCGTGACTGTGTTTCGCGCGATTTCCGACGAAAGTGCAGCTATGCTCACATGACGATGCGGGCCGTACACGATATCCGCCCAGATCTCATCGGAGAGAATGCGCAGCCCCCAGCCTACGGCCCATTCGCTTACCTGCTTCAGCCATTCGCGTGAGTACACCACACCCAGCGGGTTGTGGGGATTGCACAACCACACCATTTGCGTACGTGGTGTCAGGCGGCTGGCCATTGCGGCAATGAACTCTTCGGCAGTGGTTGCTGGCGTCACCGGCACCCGCACTGCAACCGCCCCGGCACGTTCTATTGTGTGCTGGAACAGGAAGTCGACCGGATCGGCGATCAGCACTTCATCGCCGCTCTTCAGGCTCGCTCTTGCAATCACCGCCATCCCCGAAGCCGCGCTGTCGGTTGCAAAAATGGAACTCGCGGCACATTCGATCTGGCGCGACGTGTTTATCCATTCAGCTACAGCTTCGCGATATTGGGGCAGCCCTTCCGCAGGTACGTAGCTGAATATTCCATCACTCACGTAACGAGCCAGCTCTTCCCTGATCGCCGGACAAACAGGAAAGTCGGGGTCCGCCGCTGTGAGCGGGATTACGTCTGCCGGTTGCTGCGCCCAGCGGAGATTGAAAGCGCGTTCGCGCAAAAGATCGAGCGGTACCGCATCATCAGAGAAAGCGAATTGGCCAGTAGGAAAATGCATTTCATTCAGTCGTCAGCCAGGCCTCAATCAGCAGCCTTGGTGGTTGCAGGAAGGTGCCGCATCAGGTGCTCAAACGCGCCTTGGTAAATTCTGCTCAACGAGGTTGTCAATTCGTTTTCCTGCTCGCGCGGGCAATCAAACTCCACCATGTACTCCGCGAACGTGCGATCACCATCGGTCACCGGCAGAAGGTGCACGGTGCCCACATAATTTCGGACCGGCAACGGGCCTTCTAGCATTTTGTATGTACAGCAATGCGTATGGTCCGAGAGGGCAAGCAGTTGCTCGCGCATGCGCGGACCTCCCTGCAGGCCGAAGTTTCGAATGCAGCCGACCTGGCCGGAACGCTGGTCCGCTTCTATATGGCTGTCTGTCACGCCCGGAAACCATTTCGGCAGACCGTTGAAATCGCGAATGTACTTCCACACGGTTTCGACCGGCGCCTCGATCACGCACGATATGTAGATTTTTGCCATAGACTTTGCTCCGAGTTCTTGCCTCTCTATCTGGAACAGCTGTATTAGCGCACCTAAACAACGGCAGCTGCCCCCGCCATGATCTTCTGCACGTTTTCTGGAGCGAAGAAATCTTCTACCGGTACGGAATGGGAAAGCACTCCAAAGAACCGGCTACGCTGCTCCGGGTTATGGCGCAACGCAGCCAACAATTGCCGGGTCTCCTCCGGGGGAGGCGCCAGGGCCGCCAACTGTGTGGTCAGCTCGAAGTAAGGCATCTCCGACCGGTTGCGCCTTTCTTCATAGGCCGCCAACGCTTGCTCCACGGGCTGCCTACCGCTGAATCCGGCATCAATGGCTTCAGCCAGCCACTCCGCGCTGCGGAAAGCATCGGTAATTCCCGAAGCAGTGCAGGGATCTTTCTGATAACCGGCGTCGCCCACCAGCGCCCAGCCGGGACCATGTGGCCTCCGGACGTGATAGGGAATCGCTCCTCCGACGAACCGCGATTCCCGACGACCATTGCGCATGCGCTCCGCCAAGTCCGGAGCATGCTGCGCAATGACCTCACTGTAATTACGTTCCACATTTCCGCGAATAGCCGGAAGATCCCTTGCCGCAAACGCCACTCCGATCAGCGTGAGATTGTGGTTTGTGTTGTAGGCAAAGATGACCCGGTCCGGCCGCAGCCAGAGGTGCCACCCTTTCATGGGCACGCCGCTCCAGTACGCGTACCATGAGCCTTCCAGCGGAAGGCTGTTTCGGTACTCCGGCGCTTGCACTGCCTTGGCCACGACCGAGAACATGCCATCCGCCCCAATCACGATGCGGGCTTTTTCCGTTACCGCGAGGCCATCTTGCCGTCCACGAATCCCAACGACCTGGTCCTTATCCCAGATGAGGTCCTGGACTGAGAACCCTTCCCTCAATTCCGCTCCGGCTTCGACGGCGGCCTCCACCAACAGCGGATCAAGGACGATGCGCCGTGGCGCGAACGCCGTATTTACACCATCCGCCGGGGGCACCGGACCAGTGAGAGAGAAGGCTCCGTAATCGAAGTAGTTTTCTGCGATCGGAGGACAACCGGTTGCAGCCAGCTTCTGCAGCAATCCCCAGCGCTGCAGACAGGCAGAGCCCGCCTGGTGAAGGAAGTGATTGGAAAATGACATATCGCTGGGAAACCTGGAGCGATCCACCAACAGGACTTTGTAACCTCTGCGCGCTAACAGCAGGGCTGTGGGTGAACCAGCGCAACGAGCGCCTACTATGATCGCGTCGTACATTAGAGCCTCCCGATTTACAAGTCTCTATCGTCATAACTAACTATCTGGCCAGTGGCAGCATGAAGTTTTTACCGTTAGCAGGGGCGAGAAAGATCCGCATCAACTCGCGCCCTTTGCTCAGATATGGGGCACATTGCCGATGACGCTGGCTTGAGTAAGATTCCAGTCCCTTCAGCAGGAGCCCATTTACGTTTCCTGTCGGCAGCGCGTTCGCCAGCGCCTCTGCATCGGCAATCGCCGAGGAAACTCCCTGGCTGGTGAACGGCGATAAAGGATGCGCGGCATCACCGGCTAAAACCAGATTTTTCTGATGAAAATACGGAATAAGGTCGGTATCGAGAGGACACCAGACATGCATGTCTCGCGACTCTGTAGCTGCCGGCAAATAAGCGACCGGATAGGCCCATTGCCCCGCCAACGTCTGCACGAAATCCCGCCATTCCTGGCTGCCTGCGTCTCTGCTGGAAGGCGGATGAAATCTGAGAGAATCGAATTGCATGAACCACACGACGTGATCCGCATCTACGGGCAAGATGCCGAATGCCAGCCCCCCGCCGGCGGCGTGGAACTTGTTTAAATTATTTGCCGCCCATCTGGTTGTGTTCGCGCAGTGAACCAGACCCACTACTTCAAGTACCCTGGCGTGGCGCACAGGCCAGTTGGGGAATAAATTGTGGCGCGCCCGCGAGTGCGCGCCATCGGCAGCCACGAACAGATCGGCCGTAATCCGCTCGCCGGAACTCAGCACGGCAGTCGCCACATGTCCGTGTTCATCCAACTCCAATCGCTCCAGTTCGGCGTCAAAGTTGATCGCATCCCTTATGCTCGCAGCATTTACCAGGGCGCAAATCAGATCACGCCGACGGATGCTGCGCGAGTGCGGTGGCATGGCCTCCTCGTAGAGGATCTCGCCGATGCTGTTGCGGCAGACATACCGTTTGAGTGGAACACCGCTGCAATCACCGGTTAGTTGGATCCCCAACCTGTCCATGCAGGCAATTGCCTCAGGCATCAAGATGAAGCCCATTCCCGCGTCGTGTGCGAGGCGGCTACGCTCATACAAAGTGCAACTATGTCCCCGCATCCGCAACGTGATGGCACTCATGAGACCAGCAATTCCAGCACCGAAAATCGCTACATGCATTATTGGGAATCCGCAGTTGGTTTTACTAACCTGTCTATGTACCTAAGACGTGAAAGCCGGACACGCACCTGCGCGAGGCGGATATTTTCGGAACTGAGGTTGCTGCTATTTAGATTGTTAAGTGCAAGAGGGCATAACATGCACAAAACCGCACGCACGGAGAAAACCATCGAAGAATTGAAAAGGCCAGAGAATTGTGATTTATGAAAAAAATCACTGACTGAGGAGGCCGACGGCTACATCACAACCGATTTATCAACGAAGCCACGTATCCAGCTCCGAATCCATTATCAATGTTGACCACGCTCACGTTCGATGCGCAGGAATTCAGCATACCCAACAGCGCAGCCAGGCCCTTGAAGGCCGCGCCGTAACCTACACTAGTAGGAACCGCAATCACCGGAACTCCGATGAGTCCGCCTACCACGCTGGGCAGAGCGCCTTCCATGCCGGCGCAGACGATCATTACTCGTGCCCGCTCAAGAACAGACTTGCTCGCCAAAAGGCGGTGAATGCCGGCAACTCCAACGTCGTAAAGGTGAGCGACTTCGTTACCCATCACGTCGGCCGTAACCAGCGCTTCTTCGGCCACCGGGACATCGCTGGTCCCTGCGGAAACGACCACTACAGTTCCCTTTCCGTATCGGTTGGGGTCCTGCTTCAGCACAATGGCGCGGGCCAGTTCGTGATATTCCGCTTTGCGGATGGCTTTCTTCACCGCCCGAAAATGTTCGGCGGTTGCTCTGGTAGCCAGGACGTTGCCGCCGTGGCCCGCCATGCTCTTGAAAATCCTGGCTACTTGC
>DATMMY010000381.1:0-9707 GCA_035569515.1 Candidatus Solibacter sp.
CGGCGTGAGCGGAGCGGGAGCCGACAGGCGAAACCCTGAGCGGCAGCGAAGGGACTGACTTTTATGCCGCTGCCCTAGTGGTTGCGGAAAAGGGTTCTTTGACAACTGAATAATTTGGGACGAATCGTACTGCTGCCTGAAACACAAAGGGGCTGGTAACCTGCAAGGATCACGAGACCAGCCCCTCAGCGAATGTCTTGACTGGAATGTGGCCGCCCGATCTCCAAAGCGCCAGATGAGAGCTTTCCAACTTGAGGCTGTTAACTTCCGATACAATCCCCCTCTGTTTCTATACTCCAATACTACTTTAATACTACTCACCTGCCTCGCGAGAGCAGACGTTCATTGGAGTCTTCCCATGACCAGAAATCTTATGTCTTCCCTACGGGACTGCCATTCTCTAAAGTAAGTGGCCTTAGGCTAAAGCCCGCAGCAGCCGGCCCTCTTTCTTGGGGCTCCGCTTAAGCTCAAGCACATCCCCAAACCGCCGTCACTTTCCTTTGAACTTGGGCGGGCGTTTTTCGTGGAATGCGGCGGTTCCTTCTTTTACGTCTTCGGTGTAGTTGGCTACAAGCGTGCCCAGGGCTGCGTCTTCCAGCGCGTTGTCCAGACTCATGGTGAGCTGCTTGTACATCATGCGCTTGGTTATGCGGATGGCGATCGGCGGTCCGGCTGCCAGCCGTTCTGCCCATTCGCGTGCTCTGGGCATCAGTTCGAGATCGGGCACGACCTCGGTGACCAGACCGAGCTCCTGCGCCTGCCGTGCCGGGTAGACCTCCGAAAACAGCGACATCTTCAGCGCTCTTTCCAGGCCCAGGAAGCGTGGGAAGAGATAGGCGCCGCCTTCATCGGGAATCAGCGCGAACTTCAGGCTGGTATCTCCCAGCCTGGCGCTCTCGGCTGCAATGCGGAAATCGCATGACAAGGCCAGCGTGAGGCCGCCGGCCACGGCAGCTCCATTGACAGCAGCGATGGTGGGCTTATCGAAGCGATGGAGAAGCTTTACTAGTTCATGCATGTTTTCGCGCATCTCCAGCATCGACTCCAGGCGATGGCCCCGGTAGCGTGCGGGGTATTGGAAGTCCTGGCCGATGTCGCCGCCCGAGCAGAAGCCGCGTCCGGTTCCGGTCAGAATCACGGCGCGAATTTCGTCGTCATCGCGCGCGTCCCCCAGCGCCGCCAGGATTTCATGGACCATGATCTCCGAATAAGCATTGAGCTTCTTCGGGCGATTGAGCGTCACGGTGGCGATGTGAGCGCTTTTGGCGTACAGGATTTGTTCGAAGTCCTTCATCGTCCGGTAAATTTAGGCGGGCGCTTCTCCAGGAAGGCGCGCACTCCCTCTCTGTGGTCTTCGGTCTGGCCGCAGCGCAGATGGGTCTCCGCCTCGCGGTCCAGCAGCGTGCGAAAGTCCGTGTGCGTGGCCAGATTGATGTTGGCTTTCATGTAACGATAGCTGGTCAGCGGCCCAACTGCGATTTTTCCCGCTATGGAACCGGTCTCCGTCTGGAGCTGATCGTGGGGCACAACGCGATTCACCAGTCCCAGCCGGTGCGCCTCTGCGGCATCCACATGGTCGGCAAGAAAGAGCAATTCTTTGGCTTTGGGTGCTCCCACGTAATGAGTCAGCAGCCATGTGGTCCCGAAGTCACCCCCGAAACCGACCTTGGCATAGGCTGTCCCAAACTTTGCCTGATCGGATGAAATGCGGAGATCGCAGGCCAGGCAAATTCCCAACCCTGCGCCCATGGCAAATCCATTCACTGCGGCAATGGTGACCTTGGGGATGTTATAGAGCAGCCAGGAAAGTTCCTGCGATGCCCGTAGCCGGTCGATATTCTGCTCCAGCGACTGCGCGCTGGCCTCGGCCATGGCGGAGACGTCGCCTCCGGCGCAGAATGCCCGGCCGGCGCCCGTTATCACGATGGCGCCGATGTTGGGGTCGGCGCTCCAGGAACGCAGAGCTTCGATGGAGCCGGACAGCAGTTCGGCGTTTAGAGCGTTGAGCTTGTCAGGACGATTGAAGGTCAGCGTGGCGACCCGGTCTTGGACTTTGGTGATGATCACGGGAAGCTAGTAAAACACAGTTAGGTAATTTTGCGCCAGTCTGGAAGCGCTGGCAACGGCCCGATGATGTTTTGACAGCAAATCTAACCCGGATTATTCATGAAAATGTGCAGAAAAAACAACTCGTCATCCAGAAGGTCTACTCGCGCGTCAGCGCGGGTAGATCGGAGGGACCTTGCGTTTTGCCATGAGTCACAAAGGTTCTAACGGCCTCAGATATCTGACCGACAAGCTGTTCGATTCTGCTCGTAGAGCAGGCTAAGTTTATGTCTTTCAGATACAAAGATTTCCAAGCTTTGACACGCGGATTCATGAATAATCCAGGCTAAACCGTCCTCGTGAGAACGCCTTGATGCTGCATCGTACAGCAATGATCCTCGGAGTCCTTCACTACGCGCCCATCAGCCAAGTTGCTTCAGCATCAACGCTGCGCTTCGTTCAGGATGACACATCTATAAATCACTGCCAGAAGCTAGCAGCTATATAGAAGCTAGTAGCCCGCAGCTAGGAGCCCCTCATCACAATCGCCGCAAATGACTTGGGATCGAGGCTGGCGCCGCCTACCAGAGCGCCATCAATTTCGGTCTTCGACATCAGGGCGTTAGCGTTTTCCGGCTTCACGCTGCCTCCATAGAGAATACGTAAAGCTTGCGCCCGTTCATCGCCAAAGGCTTTGGCTGCTTCGGCGCGGATGATACGGTGGGCGTCTTCAGCCATTTCTGGCGTCGCCGTTTTTCCTGTGCCGATGGCCCATACCGGTTCGTATGCCACTACCATGGGCGCGGCCTCTGCTCCGGAGATATCGAGGAAACAGACGCTGCATTGCTGGCGGATGATTTGTTCGGTCAGTCCGGCTTCCCGCTCGGCCAGAACCTCACCTACGCAGACGATGGGCTTCAAACCGGAGGCGAGGGCGGACTTCAGCTTGCGGTTCACGGCATCATCGGTCTCGCCAAAATACTGCCTTCGCTCGGAGTGGCCGAGAATCACATGAGAGCAGCCTACGGCGCGAAGCATGTGCGCCGAAATCTCGCCGGTGTATGCGCCCTCTTTTTCCCAGTACATGTTTTGGGCTCCCACGCGTATGTGGCTTCCATGCACAGCCGCGACGACTGCGGGCAGGCAGACAAAAGGCGGGCACAGAACGGTTTCGTCGCGGTTGTGATCTTGCACCAGCGGACGAAAGGCGGAGACAAAGCGGGCCGCCTGTTCCGGCGTCTTATACATCTTCCAATTGGCGACAATCAGTTTTTTTCTCATAGCGGCAGAGGTTCGATCTTGATCTGCAAATTCGGGAACAGTTTTTTAACTTCACGGCTGGCCTGCGCATAGGCGTTAAATCTGTGCTGATCAAACAGGACGAACCGGACAATGGAAATGGAAATCGGGCTGGGCCGGCAGAGCGCCTCTGCAATGGTACGCAGGGCGATCTGAGCAGCATCGGGGAGAGGATAGCCAAAGGCCCCGGTAGCGATGGAAGGGAAGCTCATGCTGGTACAGCGCAGGCGTACGGCCTCTTCCATGGAGTGGGTGTAACAGCTTTCCAGAATCTGCGGCTCGTTGAATTGGCCGCCCTGCCAGACTGGCCCTACGGTGTGGATCACATACCTGGCTTTCAGTCTAGCTCCGGAGGTGCTTACAGCCTGTCCTGCCGGCAGCGGACCGCGCTGGGCGCGAATCTTTTTGCATTCCGCCAGCAACTCCGGCCCGGCCGCATCGTGGATAGCGCCATCTACACCGCCTCCACCCAACAGGCTGGAGTTGGCTGCATTCACAATGGCGTCAGTAGTTTCCTCTGTGATGTCTCCAATCACCAATTCCAGCACGCGATTCCCGCTGCCGCCGTGACGCGAGTGAGCGTCGATGCTCATTTGTCGGTGAGCGCTTCTACGCCGGGAAGCTTCTTGCCTTCCAGAAATTCCAGCGATGCGCCACCGCCGGTGGAGATGTGCGTGATTTTATCGGCTAACCCGGACTGATGGACAGCAGCCACCGAATCGCCGCCACCGACAATGGAGGTCGCAGTACTATTGTCGGCCATCGCCTGGGCGATCTTCATGGTGCCTTTGGCAAATGGCGCAACTTCAAAGACGCCCATAGGGCCATTCCAAACGATCATTTTGGCGCCAGCAATTTCCTGAGAAAATGCCGCAATGGTTTCCGGCCCGATATCCAGGCCCATCTGGTCCGTCGGAATGCCATTCTCGTCTTTTACAATCTGAGTCGTTGCCGAGGCATCGATCTTCTCGGCAATTACGTGATCTAGGGGCAATCGCAGCCGTACGTTCTTGCTCTTGGCTTCATTGATCAATTCTTTGGCCAGATCGAGCTTGTCTTTTTCCACAAGCGATTTTCCCGTCTGCCTGCCTTGGGCCTTCATGAACGTGTACGCCATGGCGCCCCCGATCAGCAGAGCGTCTACCTTGCCGAGCAGGTTCCGGATCACATCGATCTTGTCGGACACCTTGGCCCCGCCGATAATTGCGACAAATGGCTTTTCGGGGTTGGTTGTGACCTTGCCCAGATATTCGAGTTCCTTCTGCATGAGCAGCCCGGCCGCAGCCTGGCCAATGAACTTTGCGATGCCAACGGTGGAGGCATGGGCGCGATGGGCGGAGCCGAACGCGTCGTTCACGTAAACATCTGCCAGAGCGGCAAGCTGTTTCGAAAACTTCTCGTCATTGGCTTCTTCTTCGGCATGAAAGCGCAGGTTTTCGAGGAGTAGTGTTTGGCTTTTCTCCAGCTTGCCGGCCATTTCCTCCGCCGCAAACCCAACGCAGTCAGGCGCAAAGCCCACATTGCAGCTACGCCCCAGCTTCTCATCCAAAAGGATACGAAGGCGTTCTGCCGCGGGCTTCAGGCTCATCTTGGGATTTGGTTTGCCCTTGGGCCGGCCCAGATGGGACGCCAGGATCAGCCTTGCGCCTTTTCTTAGCGCGTACACAATCGTTGGTAGAGTCTCGCGAATACGAGTGTCATCGGAGACCCGGCCATCTTCGGTGAGCGGAACATTGAAATCAACGCGCATGAAGACACGCTGGCCTTCAAGTTTCAAATCCTGGATCGATAGCTTTGCCATAGTCCTTCGGCCGCCCGGCGCTACAGTCCTTTCTTGGCAAGGTAGAAGATCAGGTCGCGCACGCGGCAGGAGTATCCCCACTCGTTGTCGTACCAGGAGATGACTTTGACGCAATTGCCGTTGACCACGCGCGTTAGAGGAGAATCGACGATGGAGGAGCGCGGGTCTCCCTTGTAATCGCTGGAGACCAGTTCGGCCGTCTCGTAGCCCAAAATGCCTTTCAGCGGCCCTTCGGACGCTCTTTTCAAGGCGTTGTTGACCTCGTCTACGTTGGTGGCTTTTTCCACAAACGCCACCAGATCCACAACCGAGACATTCGGCGTAGGGACGCGCATGGCGAAGCCATCCAGCTTGCCCTTCAGCTCCGGAATGGCCAGATAAATGGCTTTGGCGGCCCCGGTAGACGTGGGAATCATGGAGAGAGCAGCAGCCCGTGCGCGACGCAGGTCTTTATGGGGAAAATCAAGAATGACTTGGTCGTTGGTGTAGGAGTGGATGGTGGTCATGGTGCCGCTCTGAATCTTGAAGGTATCGTTCAGCACCTTGGCGACCGGAGCAAGGCAATTGGTGGTGCAGGAAGCGTTGGAGATAATGTGGTGCTTACCGGGCTCGTACTTATCTTCATTCACCCCCAGGACGATGGTGATGTCCTCATCCTTGGCCGGTGCGGAGATGATGACTTTCTTTACCGGACCGCGCAGATGCTTCTTGGCTTGGTCGGCATCTGTAAATCTGCCCGTTGATTCAATCACGACCTGGGCGCCTACTGACTCCCAGTGAATGGCCGCCGGGTCTTTTTCCGAGAACACCCGGATCGATCTGCCGTTAATGCTGATGCTGTCGCCCGTCGCTTTAATGTCATGCTTAAGATTGCCAAGGATAGAATCGTACTTCAGGAGGTGAGCCAAGGTAGCCGGGCTGGTCAGGTCATTGACCGCTACAAATTCAATATTTTGATCGTCAACGGCTGTACGCAGCACGTTGCGTCCAATACGGCCAAAGCCGTTTATACCTACTTTAATTGCCATGTATAATTTCTCCTCCAAAGCAGAGAACCTGGGTTAAATGCAGAAAAAGGCGTAACGGGAAGACTGCGTAGTACTTATCAAATAGCTTACAAATCAGGTTAGCAGACACTCTCGGCAACGCGCAAATTGCCTTCAGGCGGATCTCTTAATCTGAGAATTTCGGGATTCGGATTGCGATTTTTGGTCAGATCACCGGACCACCTGATTCACAAGATGGGAGAAAAATCGCAATGTGGCGTAGCAAGGGAAGTTCCTTTGCTTGCAACTTCTAAGGTCTGTGTGTTACACACGAGACATGCGCAATTGGGTGCGCGAGCGCATGAAGCGCCGTAAAAAGAAGCAACCGGAAAACACCTCGGAGGCCACCGGCAAGGTAGGTCAGCAGAAGCCTGTGGTCGATGAACATCACCCCGAACCCCTCATGCCCTCTTACGAGCCTGAGGCCGAATCCGAGCCCGAACCGGAACCTGAAGTCGAGGAACCCGCCATAGCAGGCCGAGCAGCCCCGGAATTGGCCGGGCGGATGGTGAATGAGATCCAGCCGGAGTCTCCTTCGATGCCGCCTCCGGGAGCTCCAGAGCAGCAGCCCGTTTCAGAAGCCGCTAAATCCCAGCGAAAATCCAAAGGCGTGGTCATTCTGGCCATAGGTCTGCCTGGATCCGGGAAAACCACATGGTTCAAGCGGAGGGGCGTTACCCCGCTTTCCAGCGACATGCTGCGCAATATTCTCTTTGACGACATTACGGAGCAGCGCTACCAGGGGCTGGTCTTCTCCACCTTAAGGTCATTGCTACGGGCCCGCCTGATCGCCCGCATGCCCTGGAATTACGTGGACGCCACCAACCTGGGACCGCACGAGCGCCGCCAATGGATCAAGATGGCTAAGAGCTTTGGTTATGAGGTGCACGCGGTATTTTTTGATGTACCACTTGAAGTGTGCCTGGAGCGTAACCGTCGCCGCGAGCGCGCGGTAAAGGAAGATCTGGTGCAGCGAATGGCAGCTAAGCTCAAGTCGCCGACCTTTGAAGAGGGTTTCGCCAAAATTACCGTTGTGCGAGTGAAGGGGACTGCGGCTCCGTTGGCCTAAGGCCAAATTATTTCAAGTGTTTGAGCATCTCTTTAAACGCTGGCGACCCGGACTTGCCCAGCAGTTCGTAGATCATCATCTCCGTCGAGGAGATGACCGCCCCTGCATCGCGCATCCGCTGCAATCCCAGCTCCCAGTTTAACTTTGTGCGGGAGCTGACCGCATCAGCAGCGACATGGACGGTATGCCCCTGGTTCAAGGCTCCCAGAGCCGTCTGCATCACGCAAATATGCGTTTCCATGCCGCACAGCAGAAGCGTATCCCGACCCTTCGCGGTGGCGAAGGTTGAGCAGAATTCACCATTGGCAAAGCATCCGAATTCCAGCTTGTCCGTAGGTTCCACATCGGGAGCCAGGGAGGCGATTTCGGGAATCGTCTGGCCCAGGCCCTTGGCATACTGGGTTGAAAAAAGCATGGGAAGGGACAAGATTTTGGCCAGCCGGATCAAAAGCTGCGAGTTGCGGACCAGCCGATCTTTTTCGTAGATGGGTGGAAGCAGCTTCTCCTGAATATCAATGACCACCAGGGCGCACCGATGTGGATCCAGGGGACGCCGGGCAATCTCAGCGTAAGAGGCAGTATCGAGCGATGCAGTGACCATGAGTAATTCTACCGCCAAGAGGGTGCATCGGGTGCCCCGATGAGGTTCCAGCTAAGGAGTTAAACAATCGCTTTGGCTAGAAGCTAGTAGCCAGTAGCTAGAAGCTATTTAACCTTCAACACCACCACCGTCTGGTCATCAAAGACGGGCGTGCCTTCGGCGAACTTGTCCACGGCGTCAAAAATCGCGTTCACGATGTGCTCGGCGCTACGGCGCCAGTTTTTATCTACCACCTGTTCCAGCCGGACGCGGCCAAACTGATCTTCTTTGGCATTGCCGGCGTCAAGAATGCCGTCGCTGAAGAAGACGAAGACATCGCCGGGAGAGGCATGGATCACAACTTCGTCGTAGCTCACCTCCTCAAACATGCCCAGAGGCAGGCCGGCGGCCTCCAGCATGCGCGCATGGCCTTCATGGCAATAAATGGGGCGGGGAAGGCCGGAGTTGGCTACGCGCATGGTTCTCTTCTTGTCGTCCCAGACGGCGCAGGTAATTACAACGAATTGGGCTTCAAGGCGGCGGTGATTGAGCGAGCGATTCACCTCGTGCAGCATCTTTGCCGGAGAGGGCTCCGCTGGAGCCATGCTGCGAAGAATGCCGCTGACCAGAGCGGCATAGAGCGCGGCTGGAGCGCCTTTTCCGCTTACGTCGCCCACCACAATACATGCCAAAGGCGATTTGTACTCAAGGAAGTCGTACATGTCGCCGCCGATGGCGTGGGCCGGCGTAAACCTTGCCGCTAATTCGGCTCCCGACAGCTTGGGGCAGGAGGGTGGCAAGAGGTGATTTTGCACCTCCCGCGCCATGGCGAGATCACGCTCCATGCGTTGCTCTTCGCGGGCCAGCCGCTCATAGAGCCGTGCATTTTCAATGGCGATGGCGATTTGCGCCGCCAGGATGCTCATGGTGCGAACATGGTCGTCAGTAAAGTATCCACGCCGCGTATGTTCCAGATCGAGGACGCCGATGACCTCATCCTTGTAAATGAGCGGCACGCAAAGCTCTGAGCGCGTTTCCGGGTTCAGCTTGATGTAGCGGGGGTCTTTTGTTACGTCCGCAGCCAGGATTACGTGCTTTTGTTCCGCCGCCGCACCCACTAGTCCACGGCCAATCGCAATGTCGTGCTTGAGCGGAATGCTTTCTTTGAAGCGCAGGGAAAAACGGTGGACGAGCTTTAGCTTGGAATCGTCGACTAACAGAATGGAGAACATCTGGTAATCGATGATCTTGAGCAGCAGGTCGGCTACGCGCTTGAGAAGCTGATCAAGGTTAAGAATCGATGTGAGGTCGCGGCTGATCTCATTGAGCAGCAAAAGTGTATTGGCCTGCCTCACGACACGGGTATAGAGCCGGGCATTCTCTATGCTTACCGCAATGCGAGAGGCAATCAGGGTCAACAGGCGCGCATGTTCGTCTTTGAAATACCCGGGTTCGGGAGCCTCAATGTCGATGACTCCGATCACGCGATTCTTGGTGATGAGCGGTACCGCCAGTTCCGAGCGCACGTGGGCAATCGCTTCGATGTAAGAGGACTCCTTGGTGACATCGTTCACCAGAATGGCCCGGCGTTCTTTCACCGCTCGCCCCGTGACCCCTTGCCCCACCTTCACCCTGATCCGCTCCGCCACGTCCGGGGCATGGCCAATCTGAAATCGGAACCGCAGCTCCTGCGTGCGCTCATTCAAAAGCAGAATGGAGAAGATTTCGTAGTCAATGACGCGCTTTACCACTTCGGCAACGCGCTGAAGCAGTGTATCCAGCTCGAGCGTGGTGTTGAGGACGTCAGACACCTCCACCAGCAGGGACTCAACGTCTACGCGCGGAGAAGGAGCGGGAGATGTGGTC
>DATMMY010000382.1:0-7053 GCA_035569515.1 Candidatus Solibacter sp.
TGGCCGGATACGACTTTGGCTTGCAGGATCGGTCGTGTGAAAGATATAGAAGAAGAGGCAGGTGGCGTCAAAACCCGATTTGTTAATTGCGCTGTGGCAGGAGTGAAGTTACGAACTCCTTGAAGAACGGGTACGGGTGCAAATCTGGGCTGAACTGATACGCGCGACGGAGATCGTGGCACAGAAAGATTCGGGGCAGCGAGTTGTGGACGATAGACCGGCGGGGCGATACTCACAGGGTGTGAATGGGAAGTAACCGTTTGCACGCGGGGCATCGTGATTGGATTGCGGTTGAACATAGCAATTAGCAAATAGCAATTGGCAATTGGCAATTAGCCAAAACGTTCAGCGCCGTATTTGCAAAATAGCAAAAAGCAGTTCGCCAAAACTTTCTAAACGCATTTTACCAGTACCCATTGATCCGGCTGGCGGATATTACAATACCGGTTGTTCTCCGGCTACTGGTGGCCAGCGCTTCCACTCGCCTTCGCGCTGCTCGCTCTCGATCACTAGTTGGGTGAAGGAATTCACTGAGGCGTAGAGTGCGAAGAACTTTTGCAGCACGCTGGCCAGCAGGAAGGCACCGGTGCCTGCGTACATGTTTTCATCAAAGGTGAGCCGCACCTCGGTACCCTGGCAAAATGCACGTTGCGCCTCTCTGCCCACCCTGCGCACGACCTTTTCGCAAACCATCTTCTTGATGCCATTGACCTGCTGGAAGGTAGAGGCGCGATCAGAAAAACTGTAGAGCCTCAGGATCTCCTGCAAGGCCTCCAGGCTCTCGCTTCCGCCGGAAAGCGATAGATAGTTCAGCGACAGATTGGAGATCAGCGCCCACTGCGTGGTTCCCTGAAGCGGCGGATAGGCGGGTGGAGAGGGCTTCATCAGGCAGCGGATATAAGCCGCCGGGATCTTTTCTTCGACCTGCAGTTTTGCCCCGGCGGGAACATCCAGCGCCAGACCGCGGTTGGTGCACAATACATGCGCAAAGACCGTTTGCGTTGGAGGCAGCTGCGGCTTGAAGTTCAGATCAAGAAACGACAGATAGACATCGGTGCCGGGCAGGTCTTCGCGTCCGGTGGGAACGCGCCGCGAATGCCAGAAGGCGTTCGGCTCTCCGCCCTCCATTCTGTGGCGGAAGGAGTAAAAGGGCTCAAATACCGAATCTTTAAGCGCTGGGTTAGAAGATGACGAAACCGATTCAATCGTATGGATCTCCGTGGTCCGCTCGCGGCGGTCATCGGCCACCAGGCGATACTCGCTTTGGCGGTGATCCAGACGGATAGGCTCGGTCGTCTTGGGAAACAGGTTGATGATGGGGGTACACCCCAGCACAAATGTGCTCTGGTCCACGACCAGTCCCCGGGGCGCCGCGGTATCCAGCAGGAAAACGATGTCCAACTCTTTCGTCGACTTGTGATGTTGCAGATTGGCTAGATCAAAGAACAGAAACTTTTCGCGAATGGAAAAGTACTCCTGAACCAGCCGATAGGCAGGATGGGAATACGGTGGATACGGGATGACCTCTTCCTCCGCGGAGAACCCTACCGGCAGTATGGATTCCTTAGGGAGATAGACCGGTTCTTCACCGGCCATGACAAATATTCCAACCACGTGGCAGAACAGCAATTCATAAAGCTCCCCGGCGCTGCTGCCGTTCAGGTAAAAGCGAAGTTTGCGGAGCGAAAGCTCGTTCAGCTTGGAGCCCGGAGCGGGCGCTACTTTCAGACGCAACAGGCCAGCGACGTTGCTCATATCGTTCAAGAAATTAAACTGCGCCTTGGACTCAAATCCCGCGGAGGCCACCTGCAACGGCCACAGCGTGACCGGGTAGCAGGTGCGGAAATAGCAGTTGAGGCCCTCTTGCGTCTGGCAGAAGAGCTTGGTGTATTTGCCGATCTCGAAGCCGGTGCTGATCTTGCCTTGCACCGGATCCACGTCAAAGCAGGCGACCGACATGGGCGGGACAGGGTTGGCCAGATGCGGGTAGAGTACCCCCAGCAGGGCAGAGGTGATTTCGGGGAAATCGGCGTCCAGCCGGCGGCGTATGCGTGCCGTAAGAAAAGCAAACGACTCAATCAGCCGTTCTACCTGCGGGTCGGCAGATTGCTCCGGTGAAAGCTCCAGGGCGGCCGCCAGCCGGGGATGTTGGGCGGCGAAGTTCTGCCCCATCTGGCGGAGGTAGCGGATTTCGTCCTGGTAGTAGCGGAGTGAATCGTCCATGAATTTTTAATTTGTCTTTCGTGCTTCGCGATGGACCTGCAAGCTGTTTAGCCCGAGTCCTCCAAAAGGCCAGTTACACTATTTCTAAATGCAGAGCTAGGCGATTCACAAAATTGTCTTGGCCCTCCAGAGGCTCGTGAACAGCCAGCAGCGTGATTCTCGTGGACCTGAAGAGCAGCGGAGCAGTTCCTTCGCTGCCGCTCAGGATGACACAGATCCTCTGTGTACATCGGGTAATCTTCGCCACAGATTTGTCTCGACCCATTTTGTTTAAATCATTCCGCCCAAAGCATGATGTGCAAAGTAAGTGACATTAGGTTAAAGCCAATTAATTCGAAATACTTCGGCACGAGTAAACTTCCTTCGGCTCACAAGCTCACCTCTAGGACAAGCTGTGCCCTGATACAAACCAAATGCGAATTACAACACCTGCGGTCCAGCCACAATCAGGTCTGCTCTGCCGCTTTTTAGGCCTAGTAGGATCTCGAACGTTACTGGTTCGGTTAGGGAGCCTACGGGCAGGTCGCCGCTTATCGTGCTTACTACCTCTGACTGGCTTTGCCCTGAGGGGCCGACTGTTACGGTCACATTGAGCAGCCTGGGCTCATACGCTTTGATGGCTTGCGTGAGCGTCTGGGCCAGTTGCTCCAGGTCGCTGCCGTTGACCGCGGACATCCAGGAGAAATCCGGAATGCCGTAGTCCAGCACGGTGCGGTCCCGTTCATCGGCCGGCCAGCGGATTCCGGGACAGCGAGTTCGCAGCAGGCGCATGATCTCCTTACGCACCGAGTCTTTTAAGTGATTGACATCGTAGACGCGGAGGGGCTGCCCGCCCGCCTGGGGTCCATCCGCCAGACGTTCGAAGAGCAGCGCCTTCGCGCCTTTGATGGTTTTTGGCTGAAACATCTATTCGGCCTTGTTGGTTTCCAGGCTCCACTTGGCTGAGTTTGTTCCGGAGTCAGAAACCGCACTGGCCTGTTGTTTATAGTCCCACTTGATCTTGGTGTAGTTAAAAGTCACCGTCTCCTGGGGCTTGCCGCCACCACCGCCACCCACTGAAACTGACGAAATGAGCGCGTTGGTCATGGTATAGGTAAGGATCGCGTTGACCTTACCGGCCTCATTCTGGCCAACGACGATCTTCACCGTTGCCAGGTTCTTGGCCTGGTTGCAGAAATCAATCAAGCCGCAACTGGCCAGGTCTACATACTTTGTAACAGTGAAATCCTGATGGTTGGGCTTGCCGGAGGTGCGCTTCTGGTTGCTCTGGTCACCGGTAATCTGCTGGGCAACACCGTGACTGAACGAGAGAAGCTCAATCTTCTTGGCATAACCATCCATGGTGGATTCACCTGCAATATCGTCACCGCAATCAAGGATTAATACATCCATCTTCTAATCTCCTTTGGGGCGCAATGAATGCGCAATCGAATAGCAATTAGCAAATAGCAATTGGCAATTAGCCAAACTTGTCTCGGGTTGCGTGAGGTCTATTCATGCCTTACAGATATTCATTCTTCGGATGTTCATCCCTCACGCATTTTGTTGCGAAAAGTTTTCTAAGACGGGAGCAGAGGCGCTTTTACGCCTCCACTCCCATCAGCAAAACATCAAGCGGCGGCCGGCGGCGGCAGTTCGGCGACCAGCCGAATGGAGACCGTCAGCTCATCCAACTGGAAGTGCGGCTTCAGGAAGACTGTGGCTTTGTAACAGCCCGGCTTGCCGGGGATGTCCACCACGTCAACCCGCGCTTCGCGAAGGGGATAGCTGGCCTTAACCGATTGCGGAGCATTGTCATTCAACAGGACATAATCCGCGATCCAGGTGTTCAGATAGGTAGCCACGTTGTCCCTGGTCATGAAGCTGCCGATCTTGTCGCGCATGATGACCTTGATGTAATGAGCAAACCGCGACGCCGCCAGGATGTAAGGCAACATGCTGGAAAGGCGCGAGTTCGCGTTGGCCGCGTTGGTGTTGTACAGAATCGGCTTGTTGGTAGTCTGACCGCCAAAGAAAGCCGCTTTGTCCGTGCCCTTCTTGTGAAGGATGGCGATGAAGCCCAGCTTGTTCAGCTCGTTTTCGCGGCGGTCGGTGATAGAAACCTCGGTCGGGCATTGCAGGACGGTATCTCCATCATCGGCTTTGAAGGTGAACACCGGCAGGCCTTCCACCAGTCCTCCGCCTTCCACGCCCCGGATTGCGGCGCACCATTTGTAGAGCGAAAATGCATTGGTGATCCGCTGCGCCAGGGCATAAGCGGCATTGCCCCACAGGTACTTGGAGCTGTCCTTGCCGTCAACGTTTTCGGTGTAACCAAATCCATCCACCGGATAGTTGACCGGATCGTATGGCGGGCGAAGAAGGACATGCGGTAAGGTCAGCGCAACGTAGCGGGAATCTTCTCCGTCGCGGAAGGAGCGCCACTTTACCAGTTCGGTGGATTCAAAGCTCTTGGCCAGGTCACGGGGCCCGGTCAATTCAGCGAAGCTGTCCATATCGAACAGCCTGGGGCTGGCCGCCGAAACAAAGGGAGCGTGAGCAGCCGCAGCCACGTGCGAGAGGTTGTCCAGAAGCGCCATAGAGACGCCATCGCGCCCGAACTCATAATCTCCCACGAGGACGCCGAAAGGAGATCCGCCGAAGGTGCCGTACTCTTCTTCATAGACTTTCTTGAAGAGCACGCTTTGATCGAACTCCGTGGCTTTTTCCAGGTCGCTCTTCAATTCGTTCCTGGAAACGTTCAGAAGCCGCAGCTTGAGGAATTCGCCAGTCTCGGAATTCTTGACCAGGTAGGCCAGGCCGCGCCAGGAGGCTTCCAGCTTCTGGAACTCAGGAGCATGCAGGACTTCGTCAAGGCCGTCGCTGATCTGCTTGTCCAGTGCGGCAATGCAGTCCTGGATGCCCTTGACCAGAATTTCCTGGGTTTTGACTTTCTCTATGTTGCCGATGAATTCCTGCAAAAGGCCAAGAGCATAAGGCCACTGGGAATCATCGCGGATGATTTTGCCGTCATGAATAAAAGGTGCGAGCGCGTCCGGAGGAGGCGGCACGGTCGAAGCGGTTGCCAGAGCAGTTGATGAGGTAGACATTAGTTTCCTCCCTGAGGCTTTGGTGGGTCGGGCGGCTTCAGCGCCGTTATCGCGTCCTGTTGGGCCTTATCGGCTTCCAACTTGACGAGAAGCGCTTGCAGTTTATCGTTGCCATCCGCTTTGGTGAGCAGATCATTCAGCCGCTGGCGGGCGGCGAACAGGTTGCGGAGGGCCTCGATCTGCATGATCAGTCCTCCAAAAGTGTTTCCGTGCGCGTCGGGGGCCTTGCGATACAGCGGCAGGAAATCATCCAGGGATTGGAAGGTCAGGTCGACCTGCTTTTTCTTGGGAGGATCTCCTGGTTTGGCCGCCGGATCCGGAGGCAGTGTGATCGTGGCGACTCGGGGCTGGATAGACTTAAGGATGCCATCGAAATTGTCGCGATCAATCTCGATGAACTTACGGTCCTTAAGCGGCGGCAGTGCTGGCGATTCCGGACGGTCCCCGGAGAGATCGGCCATGATGCCCATCACAAAGGCCAATTCGGTCTTTACGATGGCTCCGCCAGTCTCCACGTCATAGGTGATTTGCACCCGTGGGGGCCGTACCCGGTCCAGTTTATGTTGTGTACTTTCAGGCATTGTGCACCTCTTCTCTCTTCAGTTCTGTTTTTAAAGTTTCGAACACATCACTTGCTTTTTGAAGCTGTTTCAATCTTCAGGAGCCTGGTGAGCTCCCCGAGTGCTGCATCGTTGCCCACCAGTTCGGGCAGCAATTGCTCCAAGGTCATGCCGCCCCAGGAAATCGCCCGGCGTATCAAGTAAGGCGCGGGGCTGTGCGGCTCGGTGCGGACCAGATAATCGGCAATTTCCGCCAGCCTGCGGTAGGCCTCCGCCCGGCTGCGGATGGGCGGCAACAGGGTCATGGCAGAGGTCTCCTGGTCAACGGTTTCCAGGGCGTATTCAGGATGCGCGCCATCCTCAAATTCAGGTTCATTCTGCAACTCCGCACCTCCCCTCCACGCTGAGATCAGGGAAAGAATGTTGTTCAGCACTCCACGAAATTGACTGAGGCTGCAACTATTCCGGCCCAGCGCCCCATCGAAAATCTGCTCCAGTTCGTTACATACGGCGCAGGCAAGGCCAACGTCGTTTCTGGTGGCCTGAAAAAAAGGTCCCGGAGTCAGGGTCGCGCTCTGATGGATCATCTCCACTGTAACCGCGTTCTTCTGCGCCTTTTTCTTCAACTCAGGGTGCTGCTCCAACTGGAAGGCATTTTCCCAATCGGCAAAGCAGTAAGCGACATGCGTGCCCCGGGTATCGGGATCGGTGATGGAGACAAACTTCAAGCGCAGAAAGAGTTTTTCGTTGATCCAGTTGAGCGGCGCCAGACGGAATTCGGGATCTTCAAGCGAGGGATACATGGTGTCCCAAAATGCCTGGCACAGTCCAAGCAAGACCTTGAGCCCTTCGCGCGCTCCGGCGAAACCATAGAGTTGAATCCAGGATTCCAGCAGCCACGCGGCAATCTGCAAATCTTTGGACCGCTTTTCCAGGGCCTCGATACAAATCTCGCTGACGCTGTTCCAGTTGGCGCGCTTCAGGTCGCGCTTCCACACGCCCTGCTGCAGCGTGGAGTCGTCTTCGCGGCGGGCTTCCTGGATGCGGTCGTAAGTCCCCTCATAGCGGAGAAACGCGCCGGCGGGAGCCTCCGAGGAAATCGGCTCCAGCAATTGGTCTACGTCGAAGGTGAAATCCTGCTGCAGATTCATTGACTACCACCTTCCGCAGTCCGCATCTGG
>DATMMY010000383.1:0-6901 GCA_035569515.1 Candidatus Solibacter sp.
CCTTTGCGACGCCCCACACCAACAACCTTCCCAAAGGACTGATGAAAAGAAAGGGAGACTCGTCACTCTCTTGGTCTTCCGGTACCAATTTCGCCATCAAAAAATCTTCATTACGCCCGCAACTGCGGAAGTTGGGTTAGCAATTAGCCAAACCGCGGCAACCCTTGAGCAACTTTACTCCCTAACCCAACTCAAGACCTTTCACCGCAAAGGACGCCAAGGACGCAAAGGAAACCTGAGCAACCCAACGGATGATCAGCGCTTATCAGCGAAATCAGCGGTAAAGTTTTCGGGCTTTTATTTTGATCAGTGGTATCAGTGCAAATCAGTGGTAAAAACGCTGGTGTGGTTTTTTGGTTTTCCTTTGCGCCCTTGGCGTCCTTTGCGGTAAAGGGTTCTGGCTTCACCAGCAGCCAGCAGCTAGTGGCTAGCAGGTCTTTCCCCCATATACATCTCCACCACATTCAGCTTTGAATCCAGGACCACCGTGCCACTCAGGATCGACTTCCTTCCGCGGGCCGAGTTTGAAGCAAAGCGCAGGTCAATAAATTGCACTGTGTATCCTCCGCCTTCGGAAAGCCGATCGGCCTCCACGAATGGGTACTGGGCCCAATCCAGAAAGACCCGCCCCAGTCGCGAATTCTTGGCTGCCAGCGTCAGGGGAGTTTCTTCAGGCTTGTAGCGGACCACAGCATTCTGCTGGGGATCGATCTCGCCCGCATTTGAATTCACCACGACGCTCTCAAAAAAATCGCGAGTCTCAACCACGCCGTTCCACACAAAAGGATTGATCGCGGTAGGAAAGGCGGAAACCCGTATAGGATCCTCATCATGGTAGGTAATCGCTTTCAGGGCATTGACGGCCTTGCGATGCTCGAAATCGCGGACAAACAGAACAACCGCAAAACACACCACGGCAAAGATCGCTCCGCCGCGTCCCCGAAACTGCGTCTTGCGAGCGCCAATCTCTTCCGTCACCAGGCTGAAGAGCCCGGGAAGGACCAGCCCAACGATCAGGACTCCCAGGATGACAGGTTCAATAATGAAGGCAATGTCCCAGGAATACCATCTGAGATTGAAGGGCGCGAATAGCCGCACTCCATAATTATTGGTAAAGTCCAGCAGAACATGGGTGAGCGACCCCAGGACGGCATATGCATACAGCAGCTTCCAGTTGGGCGGCAACTTGGTCTGCCGCCCATTCTTCAAGAGCAGACGATAGATGCCATAGACGACGCCAATGGCAATGGCGCCGATGAAGGGTGCGCCCATCAGCGAATGGGTGAACCCCCGATGATGCTGCAATCCGCTCACCCCTCCGCCAAAGTAAGACACAGCGTCAATGTCCGGCCCTTCAGCGGCCAGGACCAGAGTAAGGGTGGCCAACCCGGTTTTGCGGTTCAGCCCGGCCCGGCTCATGCAGGCCCCGGTCAAAAAATGCGTAATGGGTTCCAATGTGCAGCCTTTCGATAACCAAAGCATTGTAAATAACGCTCGAAAGGGTTATGGACACAGCACAGCCAAGCGGCAACCAGGAATATTCGCCCCTGAAAACCCAGGACTTGCCAGTGATCGACCTCGCCGTTGAAACGGCGGGCTAGTATCAGTCGTCGCTGGGGCGACTCTCAATCACTTTCTCTCGGTTAATTTGTGTCAGAAGGACTTTATTTATGCAGCCGTCAATAATGGCAAAACGCAAGGTCCTTCCGATCTATCCGCGCTGATGCGCGGGTAGACCCTCGGGATGACGAGTTGGTTTTTTGGGCACATTCTCATGAATAGTCTTCGGCTGCGTCGCTCACCTCAACAGACAAGCTATGCCCTGACACAAAGCAGCCCTGACGGCGGGCTTTCCCGCAAACTGCCAGGTCGTGTCGTGAATGCCAGGGTGTGTCGTGAAATGGCTATTCAAAGAAGTACATATATAAGCTGCTTATGCACTTTCGCCGAGCTGGTTGTAACGTCTTGCGGCCTGTTTTCCCAGAGCTGTAAGGGGCGAGCGCGTCACTAAGGACTGGCTCTCATGTCCTTTCTTCGTGCGTGCGGCGTGCATTTTCCCAGAAGCGCCTTTTACGTTTGGCAACAGACGGTTGACCAGGCCAAGTGCTTCCGCGGTCAGCCCCGGCGCCGCTCCGTGGACGTGCGCCAGAATCTTGGCTTGCCAGCTTATCACCAGTTCGGCCTGGTTCCTGCGTACGGCGTCTATGATCTGCCGGGCTGCCCGCTCCGCGGAAACAGAAAGCAGAGGATTAGTGCCGCTGAGCGCAAACCAGCCGTATTCGTGCTTTTGCTTGCCTTTAAAAGAGGCATTGAGGTGTGATCCTGTGCGCATCAACCCCGGGACCACTGTCAACACGTGCAATCCAAACCTTTTCAACTCGGCATGGAGTCCTTCGGAGAATCCAACCACCGCAAACTTGGCGCAGCTATAAGGAAGCAAGTGAGGAATGCTGACCTTGCCTCCAATGGAGCTGATGTTCACAATCCTTCCTGTTCCGCGTTCGATCATCTGCGGAAGCACAGCCAGGGTGGGAAATACCGTTCCCCAGAACATGACGTCCATGGCTTCTTTGAAGTCTTCAGCCGTTTGGGAAAGGAGCGGGCCAACGGAGATGATTCCGGCGTTGTTGACCAGCAGATCAATCTCTCCAAAATGCTGGCGAGCGATGCTCACCATATGCTCCACTTCGTGCTGCCTGCTCACGTCGCAGACAACGGTGACGACGTCCGCGCCCAGCTGTTGGATTTGCCGGCGGGCGCGGGCCAATTCATCCTCGTCGCGGGCACAAATTACGATGTTGCAGCCTAGCTGGGCGAACTCCTCGGCCAGGGCGAGGCCAAGCCCCCGTGAACCGCCGGTGATCAAGACGGTATGGTGCCGGAGGTTGTTGGATCGCTCGGAACGCAAGTGGTTCCACAGCCAACGCCCGGCAGCGGCCATTCCAAACCCGGTGATCCCCGCGGCGAGTCCCGCGGCCGCGCCACCGGCAGCTAATCCACCCAGAAGAAGTTTGTGTCGTCTATTCATAGATACCTCCCTGCAGTCAGCTTGCCATCTGCATTTCAACCTTTAGTTCGGGATCGGGTCCACTGACCCGAAGTTTTTCTCCCAGCGCCAAGAATCGTTCTCTCCACTTGTCTGTGTCGGCAGTTTGCTCATGGCTCATGGCCGGCAATTGATTTTTCATCAGGAAGTAGAAAATGTTTTGTGCCTCCCAATAGTTCACGTTAAGGGGAAACATCTGAAGAAGCGCAACCAGAATGTAGGTGGTCTCCAGGAGTTCGATGTTTTGCGGGTCATCCCGCAAGCGGCGCATCAGCCTGGTCAGGGCGTTGCCGGCAGCGTAGCCCAGGCCCGCTTCTTCCAGCTTTACGCCCTCACGTTTCGCCAACTCCAGCAACATGGAAATGCGAAGCGCATCCACAGGGTCATTTTCAAAAGTATGTTTCAGGTCACTGTTGAGGACAAATTCAGAAGTGATCCTGAGGACTTCGGGCACCGGTTGGTTCATCTCTTCCAGGAAGCGAAGCAACGGGCCGTGGCGTTGGTAGATTTGGCGATAATTGTCTTCGGTCTCCTGCAGGGTCCGTCCCAGGATGAGGTCCAGAATCCGCTTCTGCTCATCTTTGAACAAGGACTTCAGCGAATACTTCATGCCTCCCAGATGCTGGTCGAGGACATTGAGCAATTCGCCAACATCGCCGCGATCCGATTCCACCCGGGCCCGCTGCAATAACCGCGCATAATCTTCTTCGTTGTTAAAATCGCGCACTCCGGCATGCAGGATTTGATCGTCCAAATGGACCACGCCAAAAACCAATTCACGGCAGTCGCGGGTGATCTCAGAGGTGACCTGGATACGGCCCAGCGCCAATCTGACAGACTTGGAGTCCAAACGCTGATAGTCGACAGTCTTGATCTGGTAGCAGAATTTAGGCGTATCGTTTGAGCCTTCAAAAATTGAGCTGATGGCAAAGTGGGCGCCGACCTTCTGGAGGTTTACAAGCGCCGGACGCACAAGCATGTCATAGATTTTTTCACCGTCGCGCAGCTCCGGGGTGTTGCTTCGGGCGAGCGTCAGCAACTGCAGAAATTCAGGCTCCAGATTTTCTCCCGATGTTACGGCGGCCAGTTGAATCACCCGCCCGGCATACTGCAAGATCTGCACAGTCTCAATTCCGCTGATCTCATCGAAGAACCAGCCGCAACTGGTGTACATGAGCATGGCGTGGCGCTGCATTTCCAGCAGCTTAAAGACCGTGATTGTTTCCGCAGGCTGGAGCTGCCGTTGTGAATGCTTTTCGAAAAAGACCCAGAGGCTCTCCGGTGAGCGATCCAGAATCACATTGATGTAATCGTTGCGGGCCGCCCATGGATCGCGCAAGAGTTCGCCGGCGATGCGCTCAAAGAGCGAAGCGGCCGCATCGCGCAGGTAATCCAGGGCGGCGCGCAACGGGCCGCGCCATTCCTGGTTCCAGCCGGGCCGCCCGGAATTGCAGCCGCAGTTGCTGCGCCAGCGCTCCACGCCGTGGGTGCAGCTCCAGGACGTGTTTTCGATGATCTGCACCTCGTGCGCAGGAGGAAACTTTTCCAGAAACTCTCCGTAATTGGTAAACTTTGCGGAGCCCTTAGACTCGATATGGTGCAGCGCATACGAAAGGGCCATTTCGCCGTGGCGATGGTGATGCCCGTAAGTTTCACCGTCGGTGGCAATGTGTACGAGCTGCGGCCAGATCCGGGCATCGGAGAAACCGGACTCCAGGCGAGATGCAAATTGGTCCCCGCTATTCAGCAGCTTCTCGAAAGCCACCGCCTGGGAGATGGGTCCGTCGTAGAAAAAAAGGTTGATCTTGCGTCCGGAGGGAAGCCTGGCCAGATAAGCGCGGGAGGGATCAATGCGTCCGCCGCTAACGTCTTTCCAGCTTCGTCCGCCTATCTTGCGCGCGCGGCCCGCCTGGCGAGGAGCCAGTATTGTGAACTTGATCCCCAGCGTAGCAAGAATATCCAGCGTCTCCAGGTCAACTGCCGTTTCCGGCAGCCACATACCCTCGGGAAAGCGCCCGAAACGGTGCTCAAAGTCACGAATACCCCAGAGCACCTGGGTGTATTTGTCGCGGGAGTTCGCCAGGGGCAGGATCATATGGTTGTACCCTTGGGCCAGAGCGGAGCCATGACTGGAAAATCTCTTGCGGCTTTCGCGGTCGGATTCAAGAATGCAACGATAGTTTTCCGGGGCCTTCTCCTTCATCCAGGAAAGCAAGGTTGGCCCGAAATTAAAGCTGATCTTGGAATAATTGTTCACGATTTCCCGGATACTATTCCCGCGATTCAGAATGCGCGAGGCGCAGTTCGGCCCATAACATTCCACAGCGATGCGTTCATTCCAATCGTGATATGGGTAGGCTGATTCCTGCCGTTCAACGGTCTCCAGCCACGGGTTCTCGCGGGGCGGCTGGTAAAAATGCGCGTGAATACAGATGTAGCGATCCATGAGATGCGGAGGGACCTAGGTACCGAAGTCCGACAGATTGGATGAGAATTGCTGCAACTATGGTGCCTGCCCATTTTTAAGACGAATTAGAATCCGGAATTTGAATCTGGGGGTTTGAACCTGAAGCCAATCGATGAAAAAATCATGACATGCCGAGTTTGTCTATTGCCGTTTCCACCTACGGATATCTCCTGAATGGCCGCTGGATTGAAGATGGTCCCGCCATGCAGGTCCACTCGCCTTATAACGGCGAGATTGTGGCCAATGTGATCACTGCTCCACGGGCCCATGCCCTGGAGGCCATTGCCGGCGCGGTGCAGGCTTTTGAGATCACGCGCAAGCTCCCGTCATTCGAACGCCAGAGGGTACTGCGCTCCGTTGCCGCCCAAATTTCCTCCCGAGCCGAGGAGTTTGCCCGGGTCATGGCGCTGGAATCGGGCAAGCCCATTAAGACCGCGCGGGCGGAGGTGGCCAGGTCGGTCTTTACCTTTGAGGTGGCCGCGGAGGAGAGCGCACGGATTTACGGGGAGTATCTGCCTCTGGATGCCTCCGAAACAGCCAAGGGCCGGTGGGGCGTAGTGCGGCGTTTTCCTCTGGGGCCGATTTCTGCCATCACTCCTTTTAATTTCCCACTCAACCTTGTGGCCCACAAGGTAGCCCCGGCCATCGCCGCCGGGTGCAGCATGGTGTTAAAGCCTGCGCCGCAAACGCCGGTTTCCGCCCTGCTGCTGGCACGCCTGGTGCAGGAGGCGGGATGGCCGCCGGGAGCGCTTAGCGTGCTGCCTATGAGCAATGAAGATGCCGCGCCTCTTATTGAAGATGAGCGCATCAAGATGTTTACCTTTACCGGCAGTGGCGCCGCCGGATGGGAGTTAAAGAAGAAGGCAGGCAAGAAACGCGTGACCCTGGAGTTGGGCGGCAACGCGGCGGTGGTCATCCATCACGATGCCGACCTGGAATATGCCGCCGAACGTTGCGTTACTGCCGGATTCAGTTATTCGGGACAGAGCTGCATCGCCGCCCAGCGCATCCTGGTGCATGAATCCGTATTCGACCGGTTTCTTGAACTGCTGCTGGCCCGCGTTGAGCGCTTGAAGCAGGGCGATCCCCTGGATGAGCAAACAGACATCGGTCCACTGATCCGCGAGGCGGATGCAGTTCGGGCGCAAAGTTGGATTGACGAAGCTGTATCGGCAGGCGCCAAGCTGCATTGCGGCGGAAGGCGCCATGGCTCCATGGTTGAGCCGACCATCCTTACGAACACGAAACCCCGGATGAAGGTCAACTGCATGGAGGTGTTTGCCCCGGTAAAAACAGTCGAGCCATATCGCAGCTTTGATGAGGCCATACTCCAGGTGAACGATTCGCCTTATGGCTTGCAGGCGGGCGTGTTTTCTCGCGACGTCGGG
>DATMMY010000384.1:0-11827 GCA_035569515.1 Candidatus Solibacter sp.
AATCGCCAGCTTCGCTGGCTCGGCGGTCTGCAGAATGTAGAAACTCTAGGGCACGAGTTTACTCGTGCCGAAAGTGTTTAGAATCAACCGGGCTTCAGCCCCTGCAGGTCCATTGTAAGCACGAAGGGCTTTTTTCCGCAGCTGTTTGGCCCTAGTGGGAAGAGCGTTGAGGATACAGTATTTCTTAAACAGCCTTGAAGCGGGCGGCTGAACGATCACGATAGTTGCATGCCGTTGGCGCGCGTGGCTGTCATCTCATGGTTGCTCCGGCGGTGAAGCAACCGCCGGAGTTCCATCAGGAATATTACGCCAGAAACAACTGCGCCTATCGTAATGCCAATACTGCACCATTGGTTGATGACTTCAATGGCTCGTTGATGTTGCGCAAGTTTGTCCGACGCGTCCGCTAGAACGACCCAATTGCCGGCCTTGAGAGACAAGCATAGAATTCCCGTAAAAATGGCGGCAGATGCTGTGCGCCATGCGTCACGTAGCCAGACCCATTGGGGGCGGAACAGGTTCACACAGGGCTGCACAAAGCCGGCCACAGCCAGGAACAGTATTGGCAGGTATAACACCTCGCAGCCCGGCCCAAGCCTCAAAATGGCCCCTGCACCGTTCAGCAGTGCGCGTCCCATATAAGCAGGGATGGTGATCCACCAAGAGACAAACACCAGATTGAAGATGATCAGAGCGATCGACTCGGAGCGTGAGACCTTCGATTCGCCGTTGCCGGGCAAGTACGTCGAAAATGCCGCCCTCCACACAACTGATATGGCCTTCCCTTTTGTTCCCGATCCAAAGTCCTTGGGGTCCCAGCGGTCTTTGGATTTGAGAAGATGCTTTTCGGCCAGGGTGAATATGATCGTCAGGATTGCAAACTGAATGAAGCAGTTCAGAAGGAGCGAACTGAATTCGAACCCGCGGCCCGTAGCAAATCCAATGGTAAGAATAACGGCTGCCGTAAACCCCAGATTCAAAGACAGGATTCTGAGGTAAAGCGGAAACAACATCGGGCCAATCAGTTGCCGTCCGAAGGCCACGCTCCGGCCCTGTTGCTGGTAGCGGCCAGCCACCACCATCGGATTTCCATGCTGTTGGAGGACCGCTTCCTGCTCGGCTTCCGTCAGGGGACGTCCGAGTTCGGCCTCTTTATCTTCCATTTGCGAGATGAGGTTCTCGGACAGCTCCCGGATAATGTCATCCTGCTGCCCCTTGGGGAGAAAGGTCTTGATGGTTTTCAGATATTGGTCAAGTAGTTCCATGGCTATGCCTCCTGCAGAATTCGGGTCAACGATGCGTTGATGTTTTGCCACTCGTCCAACAGCCGCGCCAGGACTACGTCCCCTTGCGGTGAGAGGCGGTAAAAGCGCTTGTTGCGTTTGTTCTCTTCACGCCATTCACTGGCCAGCAGGCCCTGGGTCTCCAGCCGCCGCAGCAGCGGGTAGAGCGTGCCTTCATCAATGTCCAGTCCATGGTCGGCCAGGGCCTTGCGTAGCGTGTAGCCATAGTGCTCTACCCGCAGATGCCCCAGCACTGCCACAATGAGGCAGCCCCGGCGCAGCTCAAGCCGAAGGTTTTCAAAGAGATCAGAGTCGAGCTTGGTACTGTTTTTCATACAGTGTGTAACACATACTATGTGTTACATGGTATAGATGTCAAGAAAGCTTTTGGAGGCACCTGAGCTGTAGGAATTGCAGACTCCGTTGCTTTCGATCAACCCAAGACCCATGAATCGGCGAGCGTTTTCTGAACGAACAGTTCAAGTGCCAATTCCGCTCTTGAGATCACCCGATGAATAGGCTCCGTTGAGGTTCGTCTGATCACCCGATGTACTGATCACCCGATCACCCGATTCTCCCCAAGCGTTATAATTTCGGCGCAAAGATCATGCAGCCACCTGGGAGGCCCACATGGAAATCGCGCTGACTCCGCTGGAGTTTGCCCGCCGCGCACGCCGTCTTTATCCAGACCGCGAAGCCGTTGTAGACAATGATTTGCGGTTGACCTACCGCCAGTTTTTGGAGCGTTGCGACCGCTGGTCGGCGGCCCTCCAGAAGATGGGAGTGCGGCAGGGAGATCGCGTTGCCTACGTCGCCCCCAACACTCATGCGCAACTGGAGTCGTTCTACGCGGTCTTGCAGATCGGCGCCATCCTGGTTCCCATCAATTACCGGCTGACTGCGGATGATTTCGCCTACCTCATCCAGCACAGCGGTGCAAAGGTGGTGTGCGCGCATCCTGACTATCTGAATGCCGTGGATTCCATACGTTCGCAGACGCCCGAGGTCGAGCACTTTGTGGCCCTGAATGAGAGTGCGACCAAGGCACGCGAAAACTGGCTGGACTACGAAACGATTTTGAACTCATCGCCAGATGAGTTTGACCGTCCCACCATCGGTGAGAACGATCTGGCCACCATCAACTACACCAGCGGCACCACTTCCCGGCCCAAGGGAGTGATGATTACCCACCGCAACGCTTATATGAATACGGTGGGCACGCTCATCCATTTCCACATGACGCCCGCCGATCGTTATCTATGGACCCTGCCCATGTTCCATGCCAACGGTTGGACCTTTATCTGGACCGTGACGGCGGCCGGCGCAACCCATATTTGCTTGCCCAAAGTTGAGCCTCGAACGGCTCTGGAAAAGATCAACCAGGAACAAGTCACATTTCTCTGCGCAGCGCCCACGGTGTTGATTTTTCTGGCCAATGCCCCTGAAGAGCTTCGGCGCGGCGTCAGGCCGGGTATTCGAGTAGTGACGGCAGGCGCACCCCCGGCAGCCGCCACCATTGAACGAATCGAGAACGAGTTTGGCTGGACGGTGAACCATGTGTATGGCTTGACCGAAACCTCTCCCTTCATCACGATCTGCGAGCCACGCCCCGAGCACCAGGCTCTTTCCGCTCGCGAGCGCTGTATTCTCAAGGCGCGGCAGGGCGTGGAACTGATTACCTCCGGTGACGTGCGCGTCATGGACGAGCACGGAAACGAGGTACAGCACGACGGCCAGACCATGGGGGAAATTGCGGCGTCCGGCAACGTGATTATGAAGGGATACTACAAAGACCCGGAGGCGACGGCCAAGGTGATCCGCAACGGCTGGTTTTACACCGGGGACGGCGCAGTCGTCCATCCCGATGGCTACATTGAAATTCGCGACCGTTTGAAAGATGTGATCATCAGCGGCGGTGAAAACATCTCTTCCGTGGAGGTTGAAAGCATCCTGCTGCGCCATCCGGCCATACAGGAGGTCGCCGTGGCCGGCTTCCCCCACGAGCGCTGGGGAGAGGCGGCGCGGGCCTTTGTGGTCCTCAAATCAGGTCAAAGCGCGACAGAAGAGGAGTTGCGCGAGTTCGCACGCGCCAACATGGCCCACTTCAAAGTGCCGCAGAGCTTCACCTTCATTGCCGAACTTCCCAAAACCGCTACGGGCAAGATCCAGAAATATGTCCTGCGCGGCAGGGCGACTGCGATTGCCAAGCAATAAATTTGGTTTCACCGCAAAGGGCGCGAAGGCCGCAAAGGAAGCTGCGCCCTATGCCCTCGCCGGGTCCACCTTCTCCGCGTCCACACCCAATTCTTTCATGGCCTTCACCGCCTCTGCGGCGTCGAACTTGCCATCGCGTGCCAGTCGCGAAAGGGCTGCTGCCACAATGGATTCGGCGTTGACCTCGAAGTGCCGCCGCAGGTGCTCGCGGTTGTCGCTGCGTCCGAAGCCGTCTGTGCCCAGAGTTACCAGCCGCGCTCCCAGCCAGGGTGACAGCTGGTCGGGAACAATCTTCATGTAATCGGTGGCGGCTATGATGGGCGTGGCTTCACCCGATGAAGTCTTGTTTCCGGCGTTGGGCTTGCTTCCGGCTTTAGTCTTGGCGGGTTTGGATTTGCTTCCGGCTTCCGCGCTGCCTGCATCGAGCGCTTCCAGAATATAGGGACGCCTGGGTGACTCAGCGGGATGCAGCCGGTTCCACCGCTCTGCGGCCAGCGCGTCACGGCGCAGTTCGTTGTAGCTGGTTACGCTCCAGACATCGGATTGCACGCCGTATTTCTCTGCCAATATCTTCTGGGCGCGCAAAGCTTCATTCAGGATGGAACCGCTGCCAAAGAGTTGCACCGCAGCGGGGCCGCTCTCAGCCGCTTTGTATTTGTAAATCCCGCGTGCTATACCCTCGCGGCAACCTTCTGGCATGGAGGGCATCGGATAATCTTCGTTGTAAAGCGTGATGTAGTAGAAGAGATCTTCTCCCTCCTGATACATGCGCCTGAGTCCATCCTGAATGATTACCGCCGCCTCATAGACAAACGCCGGATCATAGGTGGCGCACGTGGGAACAGTGCTGGAGAGCACCACGCTGTGGCCGTCCTGGTGTTGCAGTCCTTCGCCGAGCATGGTTGTGCGGCCGGCGGTGCCTCCCATCAGGAATCCCTTGCCGCGCGAATCGGCAAAGGCCCAGATCATATCGCCAATGCGCTGGAAGCCGAACATGGAGTAATAAGTAAAGAACGGGATCGTAGGGACACGGAAATTCGAATACGCCGTACCCGCCGCCGTGAACGAAGCCATGGATCCGGCCTCGGTAATTCCCTCTTCCAGGATCTGACCGTCTTTCTCTTCGCGGTAATAAAGAAGCATGTCCTGGTCGTGGGGCTTATAGAGCTGTCCCTGGCTGGCATAGATTCCAACCTGGCGAATGATGGATTCCATACCAAAGGTACGGCCCTCATCCGGAATAATAGGGACGACCAGCTTGCCGATCTTGGGGTCTTTCATCAGGTTCCGCAACATGCTGACAAACCCCATCGTTGTCGAGACCGCGCGGCCCTTTGATCCTTCCAGCGATTCGGAGAAGAACTCCAGCGGCGGGGCCTCAAAGTTGGACTTCGGGACCTCGCGCACCGGCATGTATCCGCCCAGCTTCTGCCGCCGCTCGTGTAAATAGACGATTTCCTGGCTGTCTGGCGATGGACGATAAGGCGAGCCATCGTGCGCAGCCTTTTCTGGAAGGGGAATGTCGAAACGCATGCGGAAGGCAGCCAAAGCTTCGTCACTCAGCTTTTTTTCCTGGTGGGTGGCGTTGCGGGCTTGCGCTGTGCCCAGACCGTAACCCTTCACCGTCTTGGCCAGGATCACCGTGGGCCCGCCCTTATGCTCTACAGCACGCTTGTAAGCGTTAAAGACTTTTTGCGGATCGTGCCCCCCGCGCTGGAGCCGCCAGATATCATCGTCGGTCATGTTGGCAACCAGGGCCAGCGTCTCAGGATACTTTCCAAAAAATTCCTTGCGAATGTAAGCGCCATCTTTGGCCCGGAAGCTCTGATACTCTCCATCCACGCACTCTTCCATGCGCTTGAGCAGATGTCCAGTGGTATCGCGGGCCAGCAACTGGTCCCAGCCGGAGCCCCATATGACCTTGATCACGTTCCAGCCTGCGCCCCGGAATGCGGACTCCAGTTCGTTGATGATCTTGCCGTTGCCCCGCACCGGGCCATCCAGGCGCTGGAGGTTGCAGTTGATCACAAAGATCAGGTTGTCCAGCTTCTCGCGGGTCGCCAGCGTAAGCGATCCCATGGTTTCGGGCTCGTCCGTTTCGCCGTCGCCGACGAATGCCCATACTTTACGCGGCGTCTTAGGGATGAGATTGCGGTTCTCCAGGTAGCGCATGAAACGGGCCTGGTAAATAGCATTGAGCGGGCCAAGCCCCATGGATACTGTGGGAAAGCGCCAGAAATTCGGCATCAACCAGGGATGCGGATACGACGAAAGCGCCGGCTTGCCGCGCAACTCGTGGCGAAAGTTATCAAGATGCTCTTCCGTAAGCCGCCCTTCAAGGAATGCCCGGGCATAAACACCGGGCGAGGCGTGTCCCTGGAAATAAACAAAATCGCCGGGCTGGTCGCCATACGTGGCGTGGAAGAAATGGTTGAAGCCGACCTCCAGCAGCGTGGCCAGAGAAGAGTAAGTCGAGATGTGGCCGCCAATCCCCGCATCATTCTTGTTCTGGTGATGCACCATGGCCATGGCATTCCAGCGCATCAGGCTTTCAATCCGCCGTTCCAGCGCGCGGTCACCCGGATAAGGCGCTTCGTCTTCCACCGGGATGGTGTTGGTATAAGGCGTATTGAGCTGGACCGGCACGTCCACGCCTGCGGCGCGCGCCCGGTCGGCGAGGGCCTGAAGCAGACGGGTGCCTTGAGTGCCGCCTTCCTGTTTCACAACCTGGTCAAAGGCCTCAATCCATTCAGCGACTTCGTCAAACGTGGGTTCCAGCATCAATTGTGGCTTAGCATTCATATTATTAGTATGCCATGAGCAATCGGGTGACCGGGAGATGAATCATCGGCGAACCAGGGGATCGGGAGATCAACCTAGATCCAGTCAGCGTGAGCCCTTTTTCTTGCAATTATGGGCAATTTCGGCAGTTATGGCAATTTTGGCAATCTTACGATCCATTTGCATTTTCTGTGGGCTTGCGGATAGTCTCGCTGAGTTCCAGCAGTTAGGATCCCAACTGCTTGCTAAAAGCATGGAGGCTGAATGTCTTTGACTCTTGCACTTACGAACGCGCCTCAAGTGGCGTTGCCTGAAGGCTTTACACCGACTCTCCAGATCGTGCTCCGCTGGATACACCTGGTAGCCGGTATCACCTGGGTCGGCCTGCTCTACTTCTTTAATTTAGTGAACATTCCCTTCATGCAAAAGATGGACGCCTCCACTCGTTCGAAAGTCGTGCCTGCGCTCATGCCTGGCGCTCTCTGGTGGTTCCGCTGGGCCTCAGTCGTAACGGTTTTCGCCGGCATCTGGTACTGGATGATGATTGTAGGCGCGGATGCGCGCAACGCCCAGACCAGTGGCGGCAAGGCCATTGGAACTTTTTTTGTTCTCTGGACCGTGGCCTTCATCATTGAAATGGGAATGCTGATGTCCCCTGCAGAAGGCCTGCGGAACGGATGGGTGCTGGGCGTGGTGATTGGCGTTACGGTGGTGGCGGCCGCCTACTTTTATCTTGCCTTGAACTCGCACGGATGGGAGAGCAGCCGGCTGTTATCGATCGGCATTGGCGGAGGACTCGGCTGGTTCATGATGTTTAACGTATGGGGCATCATCTGGCGTATGCAAAAGAAGCTGATCCGCTGGACCACGGAGGGCGCCATGCCGCCGGAAGCCGCCAAGCTGGCGCGCCTGACCTATCTCACCACTCGAATCAATTTTGTGCTCTCGTTCCCAATGCTGTTTTTCATGGCGGCAGCCAGCCACTATCCGATGTTCGGGCGGTGATTGCACTGTCTAGGCTTCCTTGTGCCCTTTGGTTTTCTCTTTGCACCACAATGTGCTGAGGCCCCATTTTTCACAACGGTTCCTATGCGCCCTTTGCGTCCTTTGCGGTAAAAAATAACTGTGTCCAGGAGTTTTAATGCTCAAACGTCTTCTAATGATTGCTTGCATTACGGTCTTGCTTCAAACCATTGGAGCAGCGCAGCAACCCGCGCCCTCGCCATTGCCTTCCAGCGCCGGAACCGCGTATGTAATCCGCGCTGGACATTTGATTGATCCCGAAACGGGCACCGCCACCGCCAACCAGATGATTGCGGTGAAGGACGGCAGAATTGTCGCCATTGGCGCGAACGTTGCTGCTCCCGAGGGAGCCGAGACCATTGATCTTTCGCAGTACTCGGTGCTGCCGGGGCTAGTGGATGCCCACAACCACCTGGCGCTCACGTACAAGAAAATCCCGGAGAATGACGTTTACTACTACACGTATGTGCAGGACTCGACTGCGTTGCGGGCCATCCAGGCGGCTTCCAATGGCATGCAAATGCTCTCCGCCGGCTTTACCGTGGTGCGCGATCTGGGCAACAACGGCATGTACGCCGATACCGCGCTGCGGGTAGCGGTCGAACAAGGATGGCTGCCGGGGCCCACAATCGTGAATTCCGGGATCATCATCGGCGGCATGGGCGGGCAGTTCTTCCCCACGCCGGAAATGGTGAAGGAGCACAACATTGTCTATCCCGAATACCTGGATGCCGATACCTCCGACGAGATCATCAAGGCGGTACGCCAAAACGTATTATTCGGGGCCAAGGTGATCAAGATTTGCGTGGACTGCAAGCCCTACCCCTACTCAGTGGACGATATGAAGCTGTTCATTAAAGAAGCCGCAAACGCCGGCGGCCTGAAAGTAGCAGGGCACGTGCAGACCCAGGAGGGTGCGCGCCGGGCGATTGAGGCCGGCATCTGGTCCATCGAGCACGATATCGCCCTGACCGATGAGATCCACAAACTGATGGCCAAAAAAGGCATCTGGCGCGTGGGCACCGAGACGCCCTTTACCGACTATCGCGGATCGCAGGCTGCCTTTGACCGCACCGTGGCAGGAATGAAGAGCGCCTATGCCAACGGCGTGAAGATGGCATTTTCCACCGACGCGGATTACTATGTGCCCGGCATGACCCGCGGCCAGGTAGTGATCAACTTCCTGAAGAGCTGGAAGGCCGCAGCCATTCCCGACAAAGAGATCCTCAAGATCATGACCGTCAACGGCTACAAGGTCGCGGACATCTATGACAAACGCGGGCCGATCAAAGCTGGATTCCCTGCCGATATCATCGCCGTCAAAGGAAACCCGCTCGAAGACATTGATGCGTTGCGGACCGTCGTCTTCGTGATGAAAGACGGCCTGGTGTTCAAGCGAAATGGCGTAATGACCCCGGAGAAGTTCCTGCATGGCGGGCCGGTGAATGGATGGAGGATCCGGTAAAACCAGCATGGTCTTGGCCACTCATTTAGACTGATACGGCTGTTTACGCGGCAAATAAGGACCGTCTAGCACTATGGCCAGTTGGCAAGCCCATTTCATGAGTTTCGTGCTGCGGCACACCTTCAAATCCAGATTGGCGCGCTGCAAGGACGCGGTACAGGCCCGCTCGGTTATGGGCGGTGGCGCCGCGTTCAAGACCCCTGCCGGCGTTCAGATCACCCCGGCAGACCTGGGAGGCGTTCCCGGCGAGTGGGTAAGGGCCGAATCGGGGCCGGATGCCGGTGTGCTGCTTTATCTGCACGGCGGCGGCTATTTCGCCTGCTCGGCCACCTCTCATCGTGCCTATACAACATTCTTCGCCAGGGAGGGATTCCGGGTTTACGCCCCGGATTACCGCCTGGCTCCGGAAAATCCATTCCCCGCCGCGGTGCTGGACGCTGTATCAGCCTATCGCGTCCTCCGCAGCGAGGTAGGCGCATCCACACCCATTGCGATTGCCGGTGACTCGGCGGGTGGTGGGCTGGCGCTGGCAGCCATGCTGAAGCTGCGCGCGGAAGACGAAACGTTGCCGGTGGCCGCAGTCCTGTTTTCGCCCCTCACGGATTTTGTAGGCGCGGGAAATTCGCGCGTGGTCAATGACAAGCGCTGTGCCATGTTCTTTGGCAGCGGTTTGGACTTTGCTAGAGATTTGTACCTGGGTAGCTCTGATCCCCGTGATCCTCTGGCCTCTCCTTTATATGCCGACCTGAAGGGCTTGCCGCCGCTATTCATCCATGTGGGCGCAGACGAGACGTTGCGCGATGATTCCACTCAGCTTGCCGAGCGCGCTCGCGCTGCTGGAGTCCCGGTAGAGCTGACTGTGTGGCCGGTAGTGCCGCACGTGTGGCAGTTGTTCCATCGCTTTGTTCCCGAAGGCCGCCAATCGCTGATCGCGGCTTCGCAATTTCTGAGCAAGGCGGTTGCGGGCTCCACGGTCCTTGTGGCCTGACCTTCTCCAAGCTTTCAAAAAAATACGATTATTCACTCCCAGGGAACCAGGCCCGGCGTGTTAGTGCTGTTAAGTAAACCAAGGGTCAATGGACCACAGTCCGAGGCTAGTGAGAGCTATGATGCTTTTTGTGTTGCTTCTTGTGTCTGGCTTGCTTCGCTTCGGCATTCTCAATCCCACGCTGGCCGTGAGAATTGGCCTTTGTTTCGGCATGTTCCAAGCCGGTAGTTGCAGGTCTTTCTCGACCATGTCCACGTTGCGCCGAAGCTGCGCCAGACACGGTAATTGCAATTACCAGTGCCGCAAACATCGTAAATAGACGTTTCATTTCTCCTCCTCAAAATAAGTGTGGCCTTCGATCATATAGTTTCCCCTTTCGGGGATGGTAAAGCCCCTCGGCTTCAGGCGAAAAGAAGTGTAGTCATGGCCACTTGCCTTGAGTGGCTATGAGTCTAACGGTTTCGGCATCCTGTGCAATACAGTCGGTATATTCGACTGCATATCAATTTACGAAGCTTGCGATTGGATTAGGAAGTGCTCTTACTATCATCCATGTCTTGATCGGCCTGTTTGTTAGCCTTCTTAGCTTCGGCTTTAGCGTTCGCCGCGGGCTTGAGTTGCTCAATGGCTTTACCCAGACTCTCAGCGGACGGACCGGTCATCTTAGCTTTTAACTGGTCAAAGGGGATGCCCAGGTTATGGGAAACATGCACGGCCGCCACAAATTGGCCCAAATTTTTAAATCCCTGGGAAGCCTGCTGCAGATTGGTTCCGGCGGGCAGAAGGCTTTGCAGCTTGCCGGCGAGTTTGGTGTTGTCCGAGAGTCTTTCGGAAACACTAGACTGCTTTCCCTCCGAGTGAGCGCTGGAACTTGAGGTTGAGTGGGAGTTCATGGAGTGCCCATGGGTGCCCATGCTCGCACCCCCACCGCCGCCATGACCGTGTTGCGCATATACAGGTATTCCCAGCAGCACGATCGACACTGCGATAATCAAAGCGAGTCTGGATTTCATTTGTCCTTTACCTCCATTATTCATCTTTTTACTTGTGTTTCTCGGTACGAAGCAGCTTTCCAACATTTACGCTGAGATTGAAAGACAAACTGTCGAGATCGAAGGTGGCGCTGCGTGAATACCCTATCTCAGCCCGCCAGAACTGCGTAGGCTGAAAGGCAACCCACGTATTGAAGCCATTTTCGCGGGTAAGGCTGTTTCCACTGGTGACTGGAGCAGCCTGAAATGCATTCTTGGATTTGGCGCCTTTGCTGCCAGTCCCTTGGCCCTGTTTTATCAGCTTGCTGAACACCTTCTGGTTCCCAAAGGGAACGATCTGATAGGCGGAGGCTCCGAACGAAAAATGGTGTACCAAACTATATTCGGCGCCTTCTTCAAAGTGTCCAATCTTCCCCAATGAGGTAAACGGCCGGGCGATGAGGCCAGAATCGGGAACAGTATTGCTGAATCCGGCGTCGAAAAACGGGGTGATGCGGTCGAACGATCGGTCGAAATGGTTGGTCCAGTCGATCGTGCCCCGGCCACTGCTGAGGCCTTTTTTCGCATCTCCTGTTGGAGCGCCGGCGGTGATGGTTGAGCCGTAATTGAGCAACGGATTGGGCGCCCGCAACGCTAGTCCCAGATAAAAGTTGCCCACTCCGGCATTGGTCCCGCTTGTGGCGCTGGTTCCGGTTGCTGCCGTGGTTCCGCTGGGAAAGTTAGTTACATAAACTGGAATGCCGGTAAACACGCCGAAATGCTTATTAAAATCGTAGCCAAGCTGAGAATCAAGCTTAAGCAGCTTGCCGGACGAATTGAAGGTGCCTTGAATAGCCTCAATCTCAGAGAATCCCTTGTCGACATCCGGCACAGAGGGAGACTGTCCGGCGGCGGAAATACCGGGTATTACGGCTACGATCAAAGTTAAGAATCCCGGCAACAAAAATTTCAATGCAAGCTCCTGAAAACAAAAATTACGCACCGGAAACTTATTATGGTGGCCTGGAACAGCCTCCGCAATTGCCACTGGTAGCGTGACCGGGAATGCGGAAGTGCATGAACTTCGGGGGCATTCGAACGT
>DATMMY010000385.1:0-2537 GCA_035569515.1 Candidatus Solibacter sp.
GGTCGGATTGATAGCGAACGGATGCCGGGCGATCTGCAGCATGGCGGCATCGTGAATGGAGTTTCCGAAGCACACGTCTACGGGTTGGCTCAGCGTTTCTTCAATGGCGCTGGCTTTTTCTCCGTCCGTGGGCACGCGGACCAGGCGGTCGGTGGCGCGGCCATCAACAATCTGGACGCTGGCCGCAAGCACGTTCTCCGGTGGAATCCCAAAGCGTTTGACTCCAGCCCGGACGGTCCAGACGCTGGTGGAGGAGACGGCCCAAAGCTCGCAGCCGGCTTTAGCGAGGCGACGGGTGAGTTGCATCATCTCGGGAAAAATGCGGTGCGCCACTACCTCCGGAAAGAACTTCTCATTGGCCTGCTCCAGCGTCTGCTCCGGAATGCCCGCGTTGATGGTAACCATCTCACCGCACATGGTTTCCTCATCCACCAGACCGGCCTTGTAGTCGGCATAGCGAGCCGTGGCCCACTCGGCGATGTTTTCAGGAACCAGACGATGCTTGATTTCCCAAAAAAAGAAATCCGCCCCGGCGTCGCCTGACCACAGTGTGCCGTCACAGTCAAAGACCGCCAGTTGAGGTTTAAGGGCCACAACGGAGTCAATGAACTTCAGGGCCGGGGCAGAAAGTTTGGGTAAATCTTTTGAGGTATTGGGGCTCTCAGTCTTCAAGTCGCTAGTCCTGTTTTTAGGTTTTCGAAATCTTCTGGTGTATCCACGTTAGTTGCCACGGCGGGATCGGTGACCGGCAGGTAAAGAATGTGCTGCTGATGGGCGTGCTCCACTTCGCGGGCAGAACTGGTGACCGGCGCCCTCAGAAAAGCTTCTATCATTTCCCGCCCTACAACGATCGGGTGCCCGTGCCTGCCCGCATACTCCGGGACGACGGCCCAAATTGTTTCAGGGGCGCTGAGAAAAGCATCCTTAATCTGCTCGACTGTTAGCGCGCTGGGAGCCGGACGGTCCACCAGGGTAACAATCGCCGCATCCCGGCCCCGATTGAGCACCTCCCTGAGACCGAGTTGCAGCGAGCTGAATTGCCCCTGCGCCGGGTTGGAATTGCGGACCAGGAAGCCGGCCTGAGCGTTCACAATAGGCTCCAAGTTTGCTTCATTCTCACCGGCCACCACAATGACCAACTCAGTGGTGGACTGCAGCGACTCTATCGCAGCGGAAAGAAATGTCCCGCCATGCCAGGGTAACAGCGCCTTGTCCCGTCCCATGCGCGACGAAGCGCCGGCGGCCAGAATTACACCTGCAAACGAAGGTGAAAGAGGCATACTGGAAATACTACAACTTGCTCCGTCAATTGTCGCTTAGGAGTCGTGGGCGCGGCACAAGCGAAAAACCCAATTTTACCGCTGATTTGTGCGGATGAACGCTGATCGCAAGTCGTCTTTCTCGCGAATGGCGATTCATCCCTTGAAACGATGATCCGGGTGAGCTAACGCCTGAGCAGGTTTTCGGAAGTCGTCCGGCCGGCAATTTTGCGATTAACTACTCAGGTACCTTTTAAACCGTGTATTGCCCGTGTTTCTTCCCTGTTTTACAGTTCATTCAGGGATCGTCAGGAGCAATCATGAAGAAGTGTATTTTCGCCGTATCGTTCGCTTTACTGTTGAGTTTCAGTCTTGCAGCACAGCAAACCAAGCCTTCGCCATCAACCCGCAAGGTTGATGCTCCGGAGATGAAGGAACGGGCGAAGCCGCAAAGCTCCACCGCCCCGGATTCCACGTCTCAGAACCCGACGCTTCAGAGTTCCGCCAACCCCTCCGCCATGCCCACACTGCCGGTGGGGACCGCGGTTCGCATGAAACTGGAGACCCCGCTTTACAGCGCCAGCACCAAGGCCGGGGACAATTTTGCGGGAAGAATTCTTGAAGACATCAAGCTGAACGGCAAAGTGGTGATTCCGGTGGGGTCTTCGCTCCAGGGGCACGTTATGCAAGTCACCGATCCCCGGCGCATCAAAGGCAAGGCGACCATCCAGCTAAGACCAGAATCGGTGACGCTCCCCAATGGGCAAAGATACGTAATGAGCGCCGCCGTAGTCGACACCAATAAGGTGAATGGCACGGACGTAGACGATGAAGGGCGCATCAAAGGCCCCGGGCACAGCAGTCATGACACCCTTGAAATTGGCGCAGGAACCGGCGCGGGAGCGCTGATTGGCGGCCTCGCAGGTGGCGGCAAAGGTCTATTGATTGGAGCAGCCATTGGCGCAGGCGGCACCGTGACTCACTGGCTCACCAAGAAGAATTCAGCGTATCTGCCTGCCGGATCGGAAATTATTTTTGAACTGAGCCGGCCGATGACCGTGATGACCTCGAGCGGGACAAATTCAGCGCGCGTTGAGGGATCGCTGTAAAGTTTTTCCGCTGATCTTCGCTGATGAACTCTGATTCTTAAGGCTGGCTTATTGCAGCAGGCAATGATGACGCAAGGTCCCTCATACCTACTTCGCGCGCTGAAGAGAACGCGCTCTACGTTGACGGCCTTCGAAATCACGAGTTGTTTTAGTGGCAATACGCTTCACT
>DATMMY010000386.1:0-8549 GCA_035569515.1 Candidatus Solibacter sp.
TGTTCATGTATTTGGTTCGACGGTTGCGCTCGGCGTTTTGGGGCGCTTTTCAACACGGGCAGTTTTCTATAGCCAAGGCCGGAGCGTATTCCTCCATCCTTACGCTGTTTCCTGCCTTCCTTGTGGTTACCTCCATTCTGGAGGTGTCGCATGAAACCGACGCGTTCGTCCGTCAGATCGCCTCTGCCGTGGGCTGGGTGCTGCCGCCCGGACCAAATTCCGTGGCGGTGTCGTTCTTTCACGCCAACCACCGTCAGACCAACCGCATTCTTTTTTCTGCCTTCAGCGTCACGCTCCTGGCGGCCACCGGTGTGATGATCTCCTGGATGGAGGGTTTCCGCAAAGCCTACTGCATGGTGAACACCTGGGGCTTCTGGAAAGAACGGCTGCGGGCCTTTTACCTGGTATTACTTGCCTTGCTTCCGATGAGCTTTGCTACGGTGCTGGTCGTTTTCGGCAACCAGATTGAAGCCCTGGTGCAGCACGACGCTATTCTTCGTCCGGTGGTCTTATTTTTCTGGATGCTCGGCCGCTGGGCGATCGCCATCGCGACCAGCATTGCCTTCATAGCCTTGATCTACCATCACGGAGTGCCTAAGACGCAATCCTGGCGGAGAGTTCTGCCGGGGGCGGCGATGGCGACAGCTCTGTGGTTTCCTGCGACAATGATCTTTGGCTGGTATGTGACTCATTACGCGACTTACACAGTGGTTTACGGATCACTGGGAGCAGCCATAGCATTGCTGGTATGGCTTTATATTCTCTCCGTAATCGTCTTGCTGGGCGCGGAATTCAATGCCCAGGTTTATCCCAAAGTGTTTGAAAACGAATCAATAGAGAAAAAGGTGTAAAAAGTGATCAGCGGACCCAAGGGCTTGGAGCCAAATCCTACAAGAGTTCCCCGGAAGGCGAAAATCGTCTGTACTCTGGGACCATCCAGCAGTTCTGAGGTTATGATCCGGGACCTCATGCATCTGGGAATGGAGGTGGCGCGTCTCAATTTCTCCCATGGTACCCATGAAGAGCATGCCCGCAACATTGATCGCCTGAGGAGAGTAGCGGACAAAGAGGGGCGGACGGTTTGCATCCTTCAAGATCTTCAAGGACCCAAGATCCGCACCGGCCGGCTGAAGTTCCGCACTCCTGTGGCCCTGAAGGCGGGTTCTCATGTCACCATCACGCCGCGTGATATCCCAGGAACCTCTACTCTGATTTCGACCACCTTTAAGACCCTGGCTCAGGAAGTCTCCCCCGGCGCTCGTATCCTGCTTTCTGACGGTCTCATTGAACTGCGGGTTCATTCCATTCGAGGTGACGATGTCGAATGCGAGGTCATCAACGGGGGCTTGCTGGGAGAGCACAAAGGCATCAATTTGCCAGGAACGGTGGTACGCGTCCCCTCGCTCACGGAAAAGGACGAGAAAGACCTGGAGTTTGGTCTTAAGCACGGTGTGGACATGGTGGCCGTCTCGTTCATACGGACGGCTGAAGACGTTCGCGCGGTCAAAACAAAGGTCTTCGAGCATCGCTCGGACGCATGGATCATTGCTAAATTGGAAAAGCCGCAGGCCATTGAGCACCTCGAAGAGATCCTGGATATTTCCGACGGCGTGATGGTCGCCCGCGGTGATCTGGGCGTGGAGATGCCGCCCGAAAAGGTGCCGATCATCCAAAAGCACATCATCCGGCGTGCCGCGGACTGGCGCAAGCCCGTTATTACCGCTACTCAGATGCTGGAGTCCATGGTTGAGAATCCGCGCCCCACGCGGGCCGAGGCCAGTGACGTCGCCAATGCCGTCTTTGACGGCACAGATGCCCTGATGCTCTCCGCTGAAACTGCCACCGGGAAGTATCCAAGGGAGGCGGTCGGCATCATGTCCAGGATCATCCTGGAGGCCGAGTCGCACATGCAGGACCACGTTCTGCGCCGCCGCGTCCGGCGACTTTCCATCTCGGAGACAATCTGCGAATCCGTGGCCCATGCCGCGCAGGATCTAGATATGCGCGCCATTGCCGTCTATACCGAAACCGGCACAACCCCGCGGCTTATCTCCAAGTACCGACCGCAATGCTGCATCTATGCGCTCTCCTCCAACCAGACTGTCTGCTCCCGCATGAATCTCATGTGGGGCGTCCAGCCGGTATTGTCGGACGCCCATCGCGGCACGGAAGATATGGTCACCAATGCTGAAAAAGTCCTGCTGAAGAAAAGTGCGGTCCACTCAGGCGATGTGGTGGCGATTGTGGCCGGCACGCAAACTTCTTCGGGATCGACAAATTTCATGCGTCTGCACGTCGTTGGAGACGGTCAGCCGGCTTCTCCCGCTTCCCCCGATCGCCGCAAATCGCCGCGCTTCAAGCCGCTTTCATCTTTGGAGCGTGCGAGAAAACGTTAAATCAGTTCACCCATCCGCCGCGTCCGCCGTCTTTCTTGTCTGGGTCATCCGGAGGACGGAAATTGCCGTATTCATCAAAGTATTTGTTGGGTTCTTTCTCGTGCTTACGCATATAGACCTCGAACTTTTTTGCGGCCTTGCGTCGCTTCCACCGATGGTAGGAGTTCCGGATGCCGAAAAATCCTTCGGAGAAAGCAAAGGTCAATCCTCGCCGGGGGATGAATTTCAAGTACAGGTACCCGAACAGCAATCCGCCTAAGTGGGCTATATTCGCGGTTCCGCCGCCGACGCGATCGTCAAGGGCGCCAATTAGCGCAATGAAACCCAGAATCAGCACCAGGTATTTCATCTTGATGGCGAACGGGAACGGAAACAGGTAGACCTGTTGTTCGCCAAATAACATTGCGCATGCCATATAGATGGCGAAGATTCCGCCGGAAGCTCCAACAGTCAAGACATCAGGCCGAATGTTAAAGATTGGGTGCGCGCTCAAACCTGTTGTGTAGGCCAGTAGCACCGTCGTCAGCGCTCCTCCCAATACGCCAAAAAAGAAAAACTCAAGAAACTGTCGTGAGCCAAAGTGAATTTCCAGATTCGCCCCAAACATCCAGAGCATCAGCATATTAAAAAACAGGTGAAAGAATCCCGCATGGATGATGGAGTAGGTTAGAAGCTGCCAAATCCACCCATGCTGGACGATCTGTTCCGGGATCAATCCGAGGTAAACAGCGATTTCGGCAGAGACCTGCCCAGCTCCCGTTTTCTCCAGGAGGAGCCTCAGGACGTACATGCCGACATTAACCGCCAGCAGCATCTTTATCGCACGGGTTACGGGCGGAAAAGAGAGCGACATTGTTCCACGCATATTGACTTCTTTCTAACGGGCAGGCTCGGCGGCATCCCGTGCGCGCTCAGGTTCAGGAACAACCAGTAAACTGCGGTGCCCCTTGGCATCCACGGACCGCACTGCAAAGATCACGTTGTCCTTTGACTGGTCCAAGTCTATCTTTGTTTCGGTCGTCCGAGTCACGTTTTCTGCCGGAAAATCGCTGTCCGTGGTTTTACGCCAAAGCACTTCATAGGCGGTGGCCCCGGCTGACGCTTGCCATTCCATCTTGGAATCATTTTCCAACTGCCTGGTCAACAGCCGAGCTTTTGCAGGAGGTGCAGGTGCTGACGCCAAAGAGGCCAGGGAAGCGGCATTCAGCCGCGCCACATTCGCCACGTACTTGAAATCCACGAACTTTGGCAAGTCACCATATTCGATGCCGTTTTCCGTCCTCACGTTCTGATGCTGATGATTATAGTCTTCGCGGTATTCGGTAAAGCGGACAGCGGCGAAGCCCTGTTCATTGAAAGCGGTGTGGTCGCCGCCACGCAGGTAGCGGTCGCGCCGGAAGATCAATTTGGGCGTAAACTGGCCAAAATCATAGGTTTCCGCTACCTCGTGGACATACCGGGCCAGAGCCCGGGAAGCCGAATCATTCTCTCCACCAATAGAGCGGACGCGGCGGAGATCGGCTTCCGTGGCCGCTATCGGAATACCCTCGGAGAAGACGCGCACCCAGTTGTCGTTTTGCTGGGTATCCCCAGGCGTGCGGTTTCCACCCACAATGTCATTATTCAGCACACCCTCCAGTTGCCAGCCTTCAGCCTTGGCCATCTTGGCAAAATGCGTGCTGCCGTTCAGCCCCTGTTCTTCGCCGGCCACTGTCAGGAAGATGATGGTGGCTGGGAATTTATGCTTGCTCAGCACACGCGCGCATTCCAGCGAGACGGCCGTTCCACTGCCATCGTCATTGGCTCCGGGCGCGGGATCGGTGGTGTTCACAGGATCGCCGTTGCGGGAGTCGTAATGGCCCGTGACCAGGTAAATCCGATTGGCCTGAGCCGGATCGGCACCATGCAGGACCGCATAGACGTTTTGCAGTTCAGCCGCTTTTGGTATCCTGGGTTTGGGCTGCTCCACAAAAGTGTCCGTCTTGACCTCCAGGCAACCGCCACAGTCTGCCGAGTAGCGCTCGAATTCAGACTTGATCCAGTTACGAGCGGCAATAATGCCTTTGCCGGATGTTGCCGCGTCCGGATTGTTCACGGACAGCGTCGCCCGAGTGCCAAAGCTCACCAGCTTTTCAATGGTTTGCTGGATCCGCTGCGGGGACACTTCTCGCAGTGCCTGAGCAATGGCCAGGTCCCGCTGCAGCCGGGTACGGGGGAGGTTCTTCTCTGATTTTGAGGCAGTGGCGGAACTTGAGCGTGCCGGCCGTGGTTTTTTCTGGGCAACTGCCCCATTCGGCAGCAGCACAAGGACGGCAAGCAAGATCGGCGTGATTACTTTGGTAAGCTGGTTAGTGTTCAAGATTAATTCCTCATATAAGAACTTGACGGCTGGAACTCAGAGATTCTAAATATAGTGATGTGGTATCTGCCACTCCTGGCGGGTACTTGCAAGGAGAAACGAAAAAATGACGCTTTGCCCTGAATGCGAAACCGATCTCGATCTGGATGCAGATGAGCTGGAAGAAGGTGAAATCATCTCCTGTCCAGAGTGTGGGACGGACTTTGAGGTTGTCACAACCGCTCCTTTGGAGCTGAACCCCATTGACGAACTCGACGAAGATGAGGACGACGACGACGAGGACGACGACGAGGAAAATGAATACTAGCATGCGGCCTCCATACAGAAGCGCAGTCGTGGCGGTGCTGGCAGTATTTCTTTTTTCCAATCCGTCATACGCCGGTAAAGACCAGAATCTGGTAAAGAACTATGGACTGATATTCGGCACTGCTTACGGGCCTGACGACCACCCTCTGTATGGCGCCAAAGTGGAGGTGTATCCCTTGGGCAAGAAGAGTCCCCGCTGGGAGCTTTTTTCCAATCACCAAGGCGAATTTGCCCAGCGTGTACCTCCCGGTCCCGCGGACTACGTTGTACATGCGACGGCTGATGTTGTGCTTATGGAAAATGGCCGTCAAACCCATAAAAAGATGAGGCTTAAGGCTGAAGGCAAGATCCACATTGAGCGTGAAGAGCGGAAGGACATCAGCTTGCATCTAACAGAGTAGACTCTCTTAGAATCAGACTGGAGGCGCCGGATGATGAAGAAGTCTTTTGCCTTGGCAACAGCAGCGATGGGTTTTGCCTTTTTGTTGCCGGCTGCGCTCCACGCCGCCATCACAGTAACTGCAACAGCCGTTGAATTGGAGCAGCGGTCCCGCGAGGAACCTCGCTCACTGGTCGGAGAAGTCCGCAGCAACCAGGGGCAGCCCCTGGCAGATGCCGTAGTCTACCTGAAAAACACCAAGACGCTAGTGGTGAAAACTTTTATCACGGAAGGAACCGGCGCTTATCGCTTCCCGGCTTTGTCGCCCAGTGTGGACTATGAAGTTCATGCCGAGTACAAAGGCGCCCGGAGCGATACCAAAACGCTCAGCTCGTTCGATAGCCGCAAGCAGGCCATCATCCATCTGAAGATCAACACTGAAAAATAAGAATTGGGTAAATGGGTAAATTTGCAATTACCCGCTTACCAAATTTCCCAATCTTCATCAGTCTTGATCGTTGCTCGCACGCTTCCAGTTGATGATATCGCCCAGAGTAGTGGTTCCGCTCGTGCTGGAGGCGGGATGCTTATAGGCCTCAACGTCCGCACGGCTGGCCTCTGCTCCCACGGCGCGCAGGCTCAATCCAACCTTCTTTTCATCCTGATTCATCTTGATGATCTTGAAGTCGTGCTCTTGCCCGGCCTCAAGCTTGGCTGGACTACCGTCAGAATCGGTGGCTTCGGAATTGTGGCACAGGCCTTCAACTCCATCGGCAATTTCAATAAATGCGCCGAACTGGGCCAGACGCAGCACCTTCCCATGAATCACGTCGCCAATCCTGTGGGTGTTGAAGAAGGTCTCCCAGGCATCCGGCTGGAGTTGCTTGATGCCCAGCGAGAGACGCCGCTGCTCCGGTTCAATACCCAGCACCGCAGCTTTGATCTTCTCGCCTTTCTTCAAGACTTCAGAAGGATGCTTCACGCGCTTGGTCCAGCTCAGATTGCTCACATGAACCAGCCCGTCGATGCCGTCTTCAATCTCAATGAACGCGCCAAAGTCCGTCAGATTTCTCACCCGGCCTTCCACGGTTGAGCCAATGGGATACTTCTCGTGCAGCCGCTCCCAAGGATTCGACTCAAGCTGCTTGAGTCCCAGGGAAATGCGGCGCTCGGTGGGATTCACATTGAGGACTACGCACTCGATCTCTTCGGTGATGTTGACCAGCTTGGAGGGATGCTTCATTCGCTTGGACCAGGACATCTCGCTCACATGCACGAGTCCTTCAATTCCCTGTTCCAGCTCCACAAAAGCGCCGTAATCGGTCACGCTAAGGATGCGGCCCTTTACGCGCGCGCCAATCGGATACCGCTCCGCGGCATCCAGCCACGGATCGGGGGTAAGCTGCTTAAAGCCCAGCGAAACGCGCAGTTTTTCCGGATCGAACTTCAAGACCTTAACCTGGATTTGATCGCCAACATGTACCAGATCGCGTGGATGCGTCAGGCGGCCCCAGGACATGTCGGTGATGTGCAGGAGACCGTCAATGCCGCCCAGGTCTACAAAAGCACCGTAATCGGTCAGGTTCTTCACCGTACCCGTCAGGATCGCTCCTTCAGCAAGGTGCTCCAAGGTCTTCTCGCGCTTGGAGGTGATCTCTTCTTCCAGAATGGCTTTGCGGGAGACGACAATATTGCCGCGTTTCTTATTCAGCTTGATTACGCGGACTTCAACTTCGTGGCCCTTCAACGTGTCGAGATTGCGGACCGGATGCACATCCACCTGTGAGCCGGGCATAAACGCCTTTACGCCGATATCCACCGAAACCCCGCCCTTGACCCGCTCCACGATCCGACCTTTGATCGCTTCCTTGGAGTGGTAGGCCTTGTCAATGTCTTCCCACACGCGCACTCGCTGGGCGCGTTCATGGGAAAGCAGGACTGACCCTTCCTCATTTTGGCCCCGCTGAACCATGACTTCAATTTCATCGCCGGGCTGGAACTTTATCGTCCCTTCGGCGTCCGTGACCTCGGCAATCGGTACCAGGCCTTCGGATTTGAAGCCAATGTCCACGACAACGTGGGCGGCGGTGATCTTGACTACGGTGCCTTTAAAGACGTTGTCTTCGCTAGGCGCCGGTTCGGTCTCAAGGGTGTACGACTCAAGTGCGGTTGCAAAATCTTCCATGTGGTTGTCTTCTTTTTTGGGAGCGTGACCAGCATTGGCCTGCTCAGTGGATTGAATTTCAGAATTAGTGCCGGGCATAGTTATTAAATTTTCGCGAGATCGGGCGGAATCATCCTCAACGTAAGAGGCGGTTTCAAGAGTGCGGGCTGTGTGCTCGTCCACCATGGTTAATCAAATTGCCCCTCAAACAGCTAGCCCTTTGGTGCTACCAACAGGAAAAGCGCTGAAGGCAAACTCGGGATTCCGAGTTTAACTGGCGTGATTGGCCCCCGTAGTACTCAGGAGGCTGGAAATACCAGCGGCCGGATCACATAGCAAGCCGATTAAGGCACCATGAGACTCTTTCGACTATAGCAACCGTCCAAAGCACTGTCAAACGGTTGGAGCCGCAAATTTACCCCCAAATTAGTTCATGTTTGCTGGCTGTCCCTAAGTGCTTGATCTGATATCTTTCCGGTACATGGACTACCTTTTTACCCCTTGGCGATACGCTTACATAACCGCAGCGGATCAGCCCCCGGGCTGCCTGTTTTGCAACCGCTTGCAGCAAAATGATGATGCCAGGTCGCTCATTGTGCACCGCGCGGAACATTGCTTTGTAATCCTGAATGCCTTTCCGTACACCTCAGGCCACGTCATGATCGCGCCTTACCTGCACACCGACGAGTTACGGAAGTTACCTGTCCCGGCTGCAACAGAGATGATGGCGCTGACCCAAAAGCTCGAAGGCATCCTGCGGGAGCTCTACCGTCCTGACGGCATCAACCTGGGAATGAATCTGGGCAAGGCCGCCGGTGCGGGCGTCGCCGGCCATATTCACATGCACATTCTGCCCCGCTGGATCGCGGACGCCAATTTCATGAGCGTGATCGGTGAGACCCGCGTAAATCCTGAAGCCCTGGAGATTACGTACGAGCGAATCAG
>DATMMY010000387.1:0-4516 GCA_035569515.1 Candidatus Solibacter sp.
CAGCAGGATGCCGCAGCGCTGCAAGCGAAAGAAATTCCTTCGCAGGTAGACGATCTCGACAATAAGGGCAAGGCCAACGAGTTGGCCTTCCAGCTTGATCTGCAGCCTCACGAGACGTGCATTGTGACCATCACCTATGGCGAGCCGGGAAGGATTTTCAAAATCCGAGGGGAATATCCGGCGCAGACCGATGCGATGTTTGCCAAGAAAATCGAAGGGCTGGGATGGGAGTCCGACAAGAACGCATGGCGCCTCTATTTCGATCCCCGCAATGCCATTGACCTGTATGGCAAGCGCCGTTCGCTCCTGTTGCTCAAGCGGTTCGCCACTCCTGAATATGACTACCACGCCGAGTCTGCTGATGGCAGGGACATCTATAAGGTTGGCGATGCCCTCGGCATCGGCGCAGTTGGCGCATGGCGTGATGGAAAACTGATCAAGGTCTCTGATGTGCATGCGCGGAGTTACCGCGTGATCTCTACCGGCCCGGTGCGCGCCATCGTGGAACTGAGTTATGAAGGCTGGAACGCCGGAGGGCGTCCGGTGACCCTGCGCACGCGCATCACGCAGTGGGCCGGAGATCGCGGCTTCTATCAGACCATCACCTCGGATGCCTCTGATCTCACCTTCTCCACCGCGTTGCCGCTCAAGGCCAACGTTCCAGTCTTCCATTCCTCCAGTGGCAGAGCGTGGCTGGCGAGTTGGGGAGAGCAGGTGCTCATGCCCGGAGCCACTGCAACCGAAGCTCTCAGTGGAACCAATCTCGGTCTAGGCATCGTAATGATTACGCCTTCTGTAGCCAATCCTGCTGACGATCCCGGCAACCATCTGCTCACATTTTCAACGCAGAATGGCAGCGCCAGTTGGTACACGCTTGCGGCCTGGGACCAGGAAGGAATCAACGATCACCTTTCAGTGGGCAACAACCAGGAGATGCAGGAGCGCGCCTCACTGATAACGCCTCATCCTGGCATTCAGAACAAAGACCAATTTGTTCAAACCATGCAACGGACCGCAAATGCTGTGGGCAATCCGGTCCAGGTCAAATTCCTTTCTTCCGCTCCAGCCGCGCAGTCTGCTCCTCCTGACACGCTGCAGCCGTCAGCGCCGAAGACATATGCTCAGGCCATCGGGCTGCTGAAGCAGGAGATAGACCGGACCGCCACCCAATGGGAGCCCGTGATTACCGCATCCGCGCCGGGCACCATGACGCCGAACAAAGGTCTTGGCTTCTTTACCGACGGAGATAATCAGACGGGCGAGTGGAAGAAGCGCGAGGGCTTCTTCTGGACCGGCAGCTTCTGGGTGGGAGAGCTATGGAAGATGTACGGCCATGCGCACGACCAAAAATATCGCCGCTGGGCGGAGCTGTGGAACTCACGGCTTTTGGGAGCGGAATTGCAGCAAAACCATGATTCCGGCTTCCTTTATTATTACTCCTCCGTTTTTGGCTACCAACAGACAGGCTTGCATGAGTTAAAGGAGAGCGCGCTGCGCGCGGCCCAACGCCTTTCCCAACTATTCAATCCTCAGACGCAACTGGTGGCCGCATGGGACGTGAATGGCGACGACTCCATCGTTGATACCATGATGAACCTCCAGCTTTTCTGGTGGGCCACCGAGCAGACTGGCGATTCCAAGTGGCGCGATCTGGGACTGAAGCACGCCAACAAGACTGCCGAATGGTTTCTCCGTCCGGATGGATCAGTTTTCCAGTCAGTCCACTACAACCCCGGCGATGGACGCCAGCGTGTGGAACTCCGTGGTGGAACCCTGCGCAACGTCAGCGTTGATCTACCCCATCCCGGCGCAGCGGGAGAGCTTCTCTTTAAGCACACCCATCAGGGGCTTGCGTCCGGCACTACGTGGTCTCGCGGCGCAGCCTGGGCGCTCTACGGTTTCAGCAAGGCCTACGACGCCACTCATGATCCTGGAATGCTCTCTGCCGCGGACAAGGTGGCCGATTATATCTTGCGTGAGCTACCGGAAGACGGAGTTCCGTGGTTCGATTTCGACGACGAGGGAGTCCACTACCGCAACCGCGATAGCTCAGCAGCGGCCATCATCGCCGGGGGCCTGTTGAATCTTTCAAAGCAGGTTTCCGACAAAGACAAGGCAAACCGTTATCGCGCCGAGAGCCGGCGCATCGCGCAGTCTCTCATCGATCATTACCTTTCACCTGTAGGAAACGCCGATCAGTCTCCGCCGGGAATCCTGCGGCATGGCTGTGGCGTGCGTCCCGCCGACGGCATGTTGATTTACGGCCAGTACTACCTGCTTGAGACTCTAATGGCGCTGGAAGAGGACGCAAAGAAGGCATCCGGCAATCGCGGCGGCGTTCAATGAGCCTATTGATTGACGCCGCTTGCCAGAAAGCCGCCATCTACGGCCAGCACGTGACCGGTAACAAAGGCCGCGCTTTCCGAAGACAGAAAGACAGCGGCCCCGACGAGCTCCTGCAACTGTCCAAAGCGTTTCATGGGCGTGCGCAGCAGAAACTCGCGGCCTCGCTCTGTGCCATCCAGCAACTGGGCATTCAATTCGGTGCGGAAGACGCCCGGAGCAATGGCATTCACGCACACACCGTGGCGGGCCCATTCAATGGCTAATGATTTGGTCAACGATGCAACCGCGGCTTTGCTGGCGGAATATGCGGCAACTTCATACAGGGCCACAAACGAGGAGAGGGAGGCGATGTTCACGATCCGTCCATATCGCCGCTCGATCATGTGCGGGGCGAACACCTGGCAGGCCAGCAACGTTCCGGTGAGGTTGGTCTCCATGATGTCGTTCCACTCCGGCTTGCCGACCTGCAGCGTGGGAGTGCGCTTCGTTTTTCCGGCGCAGTTCACGAGAATCTCCACGCTGCCGAAAGCGCCGATGGCCGCATCACGAAGTTTTTCCAGGCTGGCAGTGTCGGTCACATCGCAAGTAAGGGCCAGCGAGCCCCGGTTCCGCTTGCGAATTTCTTCCGCGGCCTCAGAAACCAGGCTCTCACGCCTGCCGGTAGGAACAACGTTGGCGCCGGCCTCCGCCAATCCTTTTGCCAACGCAAGTCCGATGCCTGACGTGCCTCCGACTACGACTGCTGTCTTGCCGGTAAGATCCAGTTGTGGATGTCCCATGCTCTCCCTCCCTCAATTCCATCATCGAGGAGTTATCTGTTGAGAATAAATGATGCCAAGGTGATAGTTTGCAGTCCCGGGCGAAACTTCGTCACGCTCAAAATCACGACTGAAGACGGTGTCTCCGGTCTAGGCGATGCCACGCTCAACGGCAGGGAACTGGCGGTCGCCAGCTACCTGACCGACCATGTTATCCCTCTGCTGATTGGCCGCGACGCGCGCAAGATCGAAGATACCTGGCAATACTTATATAAAGGTGCGTATTGGCGTCGTGGCCCAGTCACCATGAGCGCCATCTCCGCCGTTGATACCGCACTGTGGGACATCAAGGCGAAGAGTCTCAACGTTCCACTCTACCAGCTTCTCGGCGGCGCCTCACGCGATGGAGTTCTTGTCTATGGCCACGCCAGTGGAGCCGATCTTACGGAGACGGTTGAGGCGGTCGGCAAATACATCAAGCTTGGTTACAAAGCGATTCGTGCGCAATCCGGTATCCCCGGAATGAAAAGCACGTATGGAGTCGGGCGCGGAGACATGTACTACGAACCTGCGGAAAAAGATGCGCCGCCTGAAAACACCTGGTCAACGGAGCATTATCTGAATTTCGTTCCCCAACTTTTCGCCGAGTTGCGCAAGCAGTTTGGTTCGGAAGTCCATCTTCTGCATGATGCCCATCATCGCCTTACCCCGATTGAGGCTGCCCGCCTGGGCAAAGAGCTTGAACCATATCATCTCTTTTGGCTGGAGGACCCCACGCCAGCGGAGCTGCAAGAGAGCTTCCGGCTCATCCGGCGGCACACCACTACCCCACTGGCGGTGGGCGAGGTGTTTGACACCATTTACGACTGCCAGGCGTTGATCCAGGAGCAACTCATCGATTACATCCGGACCACGGTCGTACATGCCGGCGGAATTACTCACCTGAGCAAGATCGCCAGTTTTGCCGAACTCTATCACGTGCGTACCGGCTCGCATGGGGCCACCGATCTGAGTCCGGTGTGCATGGGTGCGGCACTGCATTTCGACTTAAGCGTGCACAACTTCGGTATCCAGGAATATATGCGGCACACTCCGGAGACCGACAAGGTTTTCCCTCACTCCTATTACTTTAAGGACGGTTGGATGCATCCCGGCGAAAAACCCGGACTGGGAGTTGAGATTGATGAAGAGCTGGCCGCGAAGTTCCCCTACAGGAGAGCGTACCTGCCGGTAAACCGCAAACTCGATGGCACCATGCATAGCTGGTGAGTCGACTCTGATGAAGCTTCTTCCGGGAGTTGTACAAATTTAAGAACCCGGCTTATGAAAACGCCGCCCAGAAAATTGGGACATCCGAACGAGATCCGAATGCATTGCTGCTGCAAGCCGAACTTCACCGAAGAATCGGGTGA
>DATMMY010000388.1:0-6752 GCA_035569515.1 Candidatus Solibacter sp.
GTAGGAAGGCTTGTTGCAGGAAATCGCTTCGCACCCTGTGGGCGCCCGCCTGTACGTGAGCGGATAGCAGCTTGCTTTCGGCTCTCGATGGTTTTGCCCTGTCTTTTAACCACCGAGAGCCTGTGTTCAGAATTGGTTGCAGATGCGATAACTTACTTGCAGCGCTTCGGAAAACTGTTCTAGTCGCGTGCGTACGACTCCGCTGCGCCGGCAGCAAGGACCTTGGCATGAGCTGGTTTGCTGTCCACGATTTTCATCTCCTGCCAGTCATAAGGAAATTCCTTGCCACACTCGAGGCACGTAACGTAGGTCCCGGTGAGGGAAGCGGCAGGAGACCGTCGCTGGCCCCGCCTGTTCGTCAGTGGGAAACTGTAATTCTTGTGTGTACAGCCGAAAAGCATATCCAGAAGACTTGCCATAAATACCACACCCCCGGTCTTTAGTTACCTTGAGACAAACACTTTTGGAACCCAGTACAGGAGTACATGGTCTCGTGTGCTCATAAACCTTAGATTCAGAGCAACTGAAAAAGGTTCGAAGCAGAGTAGCTGGATGGCAGACGTCAAATTCGGACATGTAAAAATTACATCTTCTCCATTCCACATCTTGGATCCTCGCAGCCCTTTATTTTGTGGAGCTTGCGGCCTGCAAAACGGTGTCTCTCGAATGGCAATCGTGACGTCGACCTACAGAAAGGGGCCCGCTGAAAAAAATATTTATTCGCCAAGAGCCCCTGAAAAAAAGTTGAGGGTTGCGGAAAAATCTTCACGCCAGCATCAACTGCCTGCGAAATTATCTTTAGGCAGAGTTATAAGTGATTCTCTTTATGTCTTTGGTGTTTGCAAACTTCTTGTTCGTTTGTTGGTTGGGAGGCGGTGCGGCAGCTCCGAATCATGCCCCGGGAATGCAAACTGGCTTCGCTATAATCGCTAGTCGGCTCCAAATGGCTTCTACTCCTCAACCCGTGAACCCGGAGCCTGCGGGAGGCCAAAGCTTCGTTGCCCGAATCAACCGGTTTTGGCAGCGCGTCACCGACGGCCTCGAACTCAACCAGCTCTGGAATCAATTTCATCTTGATGCCCGCTCCAGCTACCGCTTGTATTCCCGTGAAGTCGACTCCACGCCTAAGGCAGGGCAGAAGCCGGCCCATCGCTCCTGGGAGATTGCCAAGCAGTTTTTCTGGTCGATTCTGGAAAAGCTCTCGCCCGCTCGCCGGGTCTTGCTCCTGTTAGCGCTACTGATGCTCCTCTTCAATCCGGAGATTTCCTGGAGCACGAAAGCAGGGCCGCGGGTCATCGGTTTTGACCTTCGGCTCTGGGGCGGACTGCTGATTTTCTTGCTGCTGATTCTTGAAGTGGCCGACCGCGTAGTGATGAAGCGCGACCTCCAGATCGCGCGCCAGATCCAGACCTGGCTGCTCCCGGTAAATCCACCGGCGGTGCCCGGCATGGAAATAGCCTTTGCCACGCGACCTGCCAACACGGTGGCCGGCGACTACTATGATGTCTTTGCTCGCGCAACCTCTGCTTCCGCCGGCCAGAATTACCTCATCGCAGTGGCAGACGTGGCCGGCAAGAGCATTCCGGCGGCCCTGCTGATGGCCACGTTTCAGGCCAGCTTGAAGACGCTCTCGATCACGCCCTCGTCGCTCGCAGAACTGGTCGAGGGGCTGAATCGCTATGCGTGCGGCAACAGCCAGGGCGGCCTTAATTTTACGACCGCATTTCTTGCCGAGTACAAGCCGGCGACTCGCGGTTTGATCTGCATCAATGCCGGACACAACTGGCCCATCTTGCGGCGCAACACAGGGCAGGTCGAACGGCTTGAGGCAGGAGGCCTACCGCTGGGAATCACGCCCGAAGCCCTCTACGAAACCGCGACCACTACTTTGGAGATCGGCGACTGGCTGGTCGTATTCACTGATGGACTCGTGGAAGCCGTGAACGAGCCCGGCATGGAGTACGGGGAAGAGCGTCTGATCTCAATTCTGAACGCGGGAGCGGAAGCATCGCCAGCCACAATGCTGGGGCGCATCATGGCCGATCTCGAGCGCTTCGTCGGAAATACTCCGCAGCACGATGACATCACCTACGTTTTGATTAAAGCTGTTTGACGGATGGTTCGAGCTTGCCGTGCCCCAGTCATTGCCAGCCGGAGACATTGGCACGCCACCCGGGAGATTAGAAATGTCCTAGCCGCCTGAATCCAGCCAACGAATACTAAGAATGTTTCAGGTGGAACTCTTCCTTGTCTGTTTCGCGGCTTTACATTTGCTGAGTATGGCGTCTTGAAGTTGATTACGAAGCTTTTCAGGAAGTTCGTAGAGGCGGTTATCGCGATAGATCTCAATGGTCTTTTTGGTTGTGTTCAGGACCACGTGGCAATCGCGGCACCAATGCAGGTGCTCATCCAGTTCTTCCCGGACAGTAACGCTGATGGTACCGTCCAGATAATCCGTCAACTCTTTTAAAAAGTCTTTGCAGTTCACGGTTGGCCGTCTCCGCCTCTTTTTGATTTGAAATACTTTGCTAGACGTTCGCGAAGTTGCAAACGTGCACGCAATAACCTGGATTTAACCGCTGGTATGCTGAGTCCTAACATCTCCGCAGTCTCCTCCGTGGAAAGTCCCTCAACGTCTCGCAACACAAACACGGTCCTGAACCCCGGCGGCAGCCCTTGAATCGTTTTCTTGAGAATGTCGCCCAACTCGGACTGCCCGTAAAGTTGTTCAGGGTTCGGACTCCAGTCCGCCACTTCCCGCGGCATGGAGCCTTCTTCTGTCTCTACATCTTCATCGAGCGAGACGGTCTTGTCAGACCGCCTGCGCCGCAGCTTCATCAGCGCTTCATTGACCGCAATCCTGACCAGCCAGGTATAAAACTTGGAATTGCCCTGAAACTGTTCGAGGTTCTGGTATGCCTTCAGGAACGCTTCCTGGACTACATCCTGAGCGTCTTCTTCATTGTGCGTAATGTGCTGCGCAATACGGAAGACATTGCGATCATACCGCTTCACCAACTCGCTGAACGCCTCCAGGTCGCCTTGCTTGGCCGACTGGACCAGCGCCATCTCGTTAGTTATTTCTTCTCCTGCTTTGTTTTGGATGGTTTCCATGCTGGGCCGACTCAAAATAATTTACTATGTATTGCATCCAAAAGGGAATTAAATGGCTCAAATGCCGGTTTTTCTTTTGCAGAGTTGCTTTTGTTATTCCAGACTCTTAAATAGCATGTTTAACAGCATGAAAAATTCTGCTTTTATTTCTTTAATCTTCGTCCTGTTCACCGGCCTTCTCACCGGATGCAAGAGCGAGCAGGCAACAGGGCCCATTGAGCACATTAAGGTGGTCATGAAAAAGTACACTATCGAGCCCGCTGTGATTAAGGTCAAGAGCGGCAGCGATGTTGATCTGGAGGTCACCACGGCGGACGTGCAGCATGGCTTTGATGTCCCTCAATTGGGTATCAAGGAGCCGGTTCAGCCTGGCAGAGCTGCCCATATCAAATTCAAAGCGCCAGCCAAGGGGGAATACCAGGTAATCTGTGGAGTGATCTGCGGCCCCCACCACGATGATATGGAAGCCAAGCTGGTGGTGGAATAACGGCTGCCCAAGCGCAGGATAATCAGCCGGGCTTTCGCTCTTCCAACTGCTTAAGACCACTGCTTTTCTCAAGTGCCTGTGACCCCGTGCCCTTCACCCCGCGGTAACAGGTAATCTCACAGGTTCCCCCGGCAAGCATTGCAAACCAAAAAAGAGCCAGAGTTGCTCCTCAGGTTAAAATAGGTACAGGGCTTCTAAACTTCAGTAACTTCACGGGTTGACACGAGGTTGGCAAGCCCTATAATCGCGATATTTGCCGCAAACCTGAATGCCACGCTCCATACAGATTCAAGCCATTATTGAAGAGACGGTCGCCGAGGTCTTTGAGGCGACCCTGCCCAGACTGCGGCAGGAGATCGTCCGGCGGGCGGTTGAGGAAGTGGAGTTGGCGTTGATTCCCGCTCCCGGCAGCTCTCCAACTGAGCTGTTGAATGCGGCCGTGGCCTCGATTCAGGATTCCACCTCCCAGGCGGAGATCCTTCGGCATCTTCTGGAGGGAACAGCCAGATTTTCCAGCCGGGCAGCTCTGTTTGTCGTAAAAGGCAGCTCCGTGAATGGCTGGCAGGGTACAGGATTTCAAGATAACGATGCGATCAAGCAGTTGAGTATAACCACCGCTAATGGCCTGGCAGCGAAAGCCATTCAGGGCAAGAGTCCGGTTCAAGGCCCAGCCCAGGAGTTTGACAGCGTATTCGAAGCCGGGCCGAACGCTCCGGCCGATGGCACCTGCGTAGTACTGCCCCTGGTGGTCAAAGAAAAAGTGGCGGCCGTGATTTATGCCGACGCCGGAACCATCGCCGACAACCCCATAGACATGGCCGCTCTTAACATTCTCTGCCGGGTTGCTGCCTTGTGGCTGGAAATTACCGCGTTTCGCAAAGCGGGCGCCGGAGCCGGTGCGGCTGCAGTTCATGAAGAAGCCCTTCCAGCCCCGTCTCCGGTTGTTGCGCCTCCGGAGCCGGCGGTAGTGGCCGCCACGATGCTCACAGCGGCGCCGGTAGAGGATGAGGTACACAAAAAGGCCAAGCGGTTCGCCAAGCTCCTGGTGGATGAGATCAAGCTATACAACCAGCCAAAGGTGGCCGAAGGCAAGCAAAACAGGGATTTGTATGAGCGGCTCAAGGAAGACATAGACAAAAGCCGGGCCACCTATCAGAAAAGGTATGGCGAGAGTTCGGCGGCTGGGACCGATTATTTTACCCAGGAATTAATTCGAGTTTTAGCGGATAATGATATTTCGCTCATGGGCGGTAGTTTTCCGCGATAAGTAAAAATCTGTGGCAGTCCGACGTCTCTTATTAGCTTTTTCCACTTTCTTTCTGCTGGCTTTAGGGCTGGTTCCTGCAAAGGCATGGGCCCAAAAGAGCAGAAAGCCGACGCATTCCTCCAAATCTGCTGCGAACCAGCGCAAGCTTCGGCACATCAACAAGGCGTTCGTAGCCTCGGCCGATCTCAAGCCCATGGCGCAACAGCTTTTGCAGAACCGCACGCCTCAGGCCTACGCCGGAGTTGAGGCTTACGCCCGCAAGCACCAGGGTGATGAAGCCGGCCCTCTTGCCAGGCTGGTTCTGGGGTATGCCCATTACCTTGATAACGATTCCGTCAAGGCTTTGGCATCGTGGCAGCACGCGCAGGGCGTTGCGCCCGTGCTGGGGGATTATCTTACCTATCTCAACGCCAGCGCCTATCAAGCTCAACAGAAGAATCCGGAAGTCATAAAGACCCTCTCGGATTTTGAGGAGAAGTATCCCGATTCTCTTTTGCTGCACGATGCCGGGCTGATCTACGCGCGCGCTCTGACCGCGAGTGGCTCTCCTCAACGTGCGGTGGCTTATCTGGAAAAGCATCGTCAGCCGGTCCATGCTGATTTCGAGTTTGCCCTGGCCCAGGCGCACCAGGCAGCCGGAGAAAAAGACAAGGCCGCGGAGATCTATCGGCATATCTATCTCGAACTGCCGCTCAGTCCGGAGGCGGATACATCAGCCTTTGAACTTCACGCTTTGGGTGAGGCGCAGCCCGCGGGCAGCTTTGAAGACCGCCGAAGCCGTGCCGAACTTTTGCTGAAGGGCAAGCGCTATCAACAGGCGGCCAACGATCTTAGCCCGCTGCTGGAGCACGCGCCCAGCGCCGCTCTGACCGAACTTCAAGTGGCGTTTGCCACCGCTCTTTATCGACTTCATAAGAGAGACGATGCTCAGCACCTGTTTGAGAGCGTCACTCAGAGTTCGTCCGCCGCTCCCGAGACCAAGGCGCAGGCGCTTTATTTCCTGGCCGAGATAGCCCGCGAAAAAAACGACAACGATCATCGCACCGAGGTGATCATCCAATTACGGACTATTGCCCCAGAGAGTCCATGGCTGCAGGAAGCGCTGCTTTCGGCAGGCAACATGTACCTCATCAAGAAGGATTACGAGACCGCTGTCCGCTTTTATTCGGAGATTTATCAGCGGCAGCGCAACGGAAAACTCTCTCCCTATGCGCATTGGAAAGCTGCATGGCTGACCTACAGGCTGGGAAAGAAAGATGACGCCAAGCGGCTTTTCGAGGAGCACCTTGATCTTTACCCCACGTCGGCGGAAACTCCCAACGCGCTTTACTGGCGGGGACGAATGGCTGAGACGGATGGCGATCAACCGCTGGCCCGCGCTTACTATTACAAGCTTTCGGAAAAATACCGTTACTTTTACTATGCCAATTTAGGGCGTGAACGGCTGACTAAGATTGGCCTTGAAAGCGTAGCCGATTCTCCTCTGCTAAGTAAGCTTTCTTTGCCTTCTGTGCCGTCCCTGAGGTGGGATGCGCCGGCAGATAATCTTCGTGCCCAAAAAGCCCAGCTTCTTGCCAACGCTGCTCTCTATGATTTCGCGGTAAAGGAGCTTCAGGCCGCAGCCAGCGGGACGCCCTCATGGCAGGCCCAGGCCGCCGCCCTGATCTATGCCGATGCCGGATACTACCACCGGGGCATTGAAGCCTTGAAGCGCGCAGTTCCCAACTATTTTGCCGTCAACCTGAACCAGTTGCCCCGTCCGGTTTGGCAGGGATTGTTTCCCCGGCCCTACTGGGAAGAGCTGAAGAAAGATTCCCTGCAAAATGAGCTCGATCCTTTTCTGATCGCGTCGCTGATCCGGCAGGAATCGGAATTCAATCCCGC
>DATMMY010000389.1:0-3749 GCA_035569515.1 Candidatus Solibacter sp.
TACTGTCTTTGGCCTGACAATCTCCTCTTCCTGGGGCAACGGCCATGCTACTCCCTATCGGGCCATCATCCGCGCATTGCACCGGATGGGCCATCAGGTCCATTTTTTCGAGAAAGACGTTTCCTATTACAGCTCTCGAAGAGACTTTGAAAGCTGCGACTATTGCCGCCTTACGCTTTACCCGGAATGGCAGCAAGTGCGGAAGATGGCGTTGAAAACAGCCGGCGAATCCGACATCGTGATTACTGCCAGTTATCTCCCGGAAGGGCAGCGTATCTCAGATGAGGTGCTCGACCTGGGTCGCCCCTTGCATGTCTTCTACGACCTGGATACGCCCATCACCTTGAAGAACCTGCAAGAGGGAGAAGTGGACTACCTGCGGTGCGACCAGATACCTGCATTTGACCTGGTTCTGTCTTTCACCGGCGGAAAGGCCCTGGAGGAGTTGGAGCGCGACTATGGCGCCCGAATCGCACGGCCTCTGTACGGGTGCATTGACCCGGACGTCTACGCGCGGGTGGAAGCCAGCGCCGAATTTGCTTGCGATCTCAGTTATATGGGAACCTACGCACCCGACCGCCAGGACAAGCTAGACGAACTCTTTCTGGAACCGGCGCGACGCCATCCCCAGGAACAGTTTCTGCTGGCGGGCCCACTCTACCCGTGGCAGTGGCAATGGCCGGACAATGTGCACCGGATCGACCATGTCTCTCCGCACTCCCATCCCGCTTTTTACTCGTCTTCCCGCATCACGCTGAATCTCACACGCCAGGAGATGGCGCGCAACGGATGGTGCCCGTCTGGAAGGTTCTTTGAAGCGGCTGCCTGTGGCACGCCGTTGATCAGCGATTGGTGGGAGGGGCTCGACTGTTTCTTCGACGTTCTATCTGATCTCCGGGTAGTGGCCACGGCCGAACATGTTGAAAATGCGTTGACCATGGATGAAGGAGAATTGCGCGCCTTGGCTGCCCACGCCCGAGAGCGCACCTTGGACGATCACACCGGCCAGGTCAGGGCAAGGCAGTTGCTCCGGTATTTTGAAGAGGCCCGCTCGCCTGCATCCACAAGGGCCGCAACCAATGAGGTGGCCTCATGATTGGAATTATCCCTGCTGCGGGCGCTGGGCAGCGCATCCAGCCGCTGGGCTGCTCCAAGGAATTATTGCCCGTAGGTTCGCGCATGGTAGACGGCACGGAGAGGCCCAAAGCAGTCTCGGAGTATCTGGTGGAGAGAATGATCGCCGCCGGGGCGGAGCAAATCTGCATGGTGATCTCCGCTGAGAAGACTGACATTGTGAAGTACTACGCCGAGCGCCCCTATGCGGCGGAGATCTTCTACATTCTCCAGCAGAAGCCGCAGGGGCTTTGCGATGCTCTTTTCCGCGCCGAGCCCTTTGCCCGGCTACATGACAAAGTGCTGATCGGCCTGCCGGATACCATCTGGTTTCCCGAAAACGCCTATCTTCCTGCTCTCGATCTAGGGCAAGCGGATGTCAATCTGGTCTTGTTCCCGGTGGCTGATCCCACGATTTTTGACGCGGTCAATTGCGACGAACTGGGCAACGTTCAAGAGGTCCAGGTCAAGACCAGGGAAGCCCGCTCGCACTGGATCTGGGGAGCAGTGACCGCCAGGGGAGAATCCTTTCATCGACTCAAGTTGCTGTGGGAGGCCCGGCATCGGGCCGACGAATATCTGGGCGACCTGCTCAATGCGTTTATCGGCGCGGGCAACGCGGTTCGAGGTAGATACAGCGGGGAAGTTTACATGGACGTGGGAACGCTGGAGGGCTATCGCAATGCCCAGGATTACCTGCGTACGCACAGCCTTTTTAGATTTGTGGCACAGCCGTCCTCGGCTGTGATCCTCTAAGCACTCCTCCGTGCAACGGGTCTGCCCTGCATGAACAGGGAGAACCTGCAGTACGCAGCCGAAGGGTTATCAGGAGTGGGCTTTTGGCGGCGGTCCTGGTGCTTTAAGCGTTCCCGCGCAGTATCTCCCGAATTTCGCGGTTGATCCTGGCAGCATCGCGGCCCGCCTGGTCCACCAGCTCGGCCCACTTCTTGCAGTTTTCATCAAGGTCCATCTGCCCGAGCAAATACGAGGCTTGCATGATGGTTTCAATGGCGTTGCTCAGATCATGGGCCAGAGACCGAAGCTTGGTATTGATTTCTTCGGGAATCCTTGCCGTTGTTTCCATTTTTGGCTGCGCACTCATGGTGCAACTCCTCATGATACTCCAAGACAATAATGCCTCTTACAACCAATTCACCTCCTACTTAGGAAGCGAATACCTGCCAAAGAGTTGTTTGGAAGCCTCCCAAGGGTGCTTTTGGGTCCTGCCGCCAGGGGGCAACCTCGCAGGCCCAGGCAGAAAACCAACTAGCCACGAATAACGCAAATAACACGAATTAAGGAAAAAACCGGATCATGCGCAAAACCCGCAAAAATAACAAGATTGCTCTCTTTGGTTGAGAAAGAATAGAGGATGACAGAGGTTCAATTCGTGTTCTTTCGCGCAATTCGCGGCCTATTTCCTGGCTTTTTTCTTGCGTTGCCGCTTTGGAGGCTTTGAAGCTTTCACGAACTTAAACTCACACTCGGCCATGCGCACGCGGGAACCGCTGAATTTTACTCCTTCGGATTCCAGGCGGAACCTCTGTTCCATCCCCGATTCACCGGGCAAGGCAATCCGTCCCCCAGCGGCCACCACGCGATGCCAGGGCAGCCCCTGGGACTTGTTCAAGGCCCACACCACCTGCCTGGCGGCTCCGGGGTATCCGGCGGCGCGGGCAATCGCCCCATAAGTTGAGACCTTGCCGCGAGGAATCTTCAGGATGGTGGCGCGAATGCGGGGAAACACTGTCGTTATCTCATCCAGAGAACTGATAATGGCTAGCGGGCGACCTTGTGGGCCGTACCTTGAAGCGTGGTAGTCCAGTGCGCCCCGCCATCCTCAGACATCTCAGTCTTGAACGCTTCTGTGCCGGCCACAGAAAAGTCATTGGTGGTTCTGATCTCGATCTTTTTTCCATCGGCCTCAAAGCTGCCGGGATAAGTCCAGACACTGCCATTGATCAGCAGGGTGCCGTTGAAGGGTTGCCGCCCGGGGCCTGCCATGGAAGAAATCGTGTAATTACCTTCTTTGCTGTTGTAGGAGAAGACCGAGAGTTGGATGTGTTTTTCGCTTCCCTCGGTAATCAACTGTTCGCAAATCAGGAAATTGCCCTGGGGAGACCATCCGCATTCGATGCTGGACGTGACTTTGTGGGCTTTGCTGAACTTGCTGTCGAGGAATGCCCCGGTACTCTCCCACTTGCCGACGAATGCGCCCAGCTTCCCTGTGGCTTCGCGTGCAGCAGCCTCTTGTGAATCGCTGGGGCGTGAAGCGTTGGAAGCCGCGCGAGTGCTGCCCGGCCCGCCGCACATTATCGCAACCATCATCGATAGGCAGAGTATCGGTTTCATACGCATGCTGCTTCCCCCGGTTCGGAATTCAATATTACGCAGAAGCCGCGCGGACAGGCATTGTTTCCTGTCCGAACTTAACCGAGACAACCTTGGAAACACCCGGCTCCTGCATGGTCACGCCGTACATGACCGGAGCAACACTCATGGTCTTTTTGCTATGGGTAATGATGACGAACTGGGTCTGCACCGCCATGTCCTTGATCAGTTCGGTAAAGCGGCCGATGTTGGCTTCGTCCAGCGGTGCGTCAACTTCGTCCAGGATACAGAAGGGGCTTGGCTGA
>DATMMY010000390.1:0-6742 GCA_035569515.1 Candidatus Solibacter sp.
TGGGAATTGCAGTCGTTGTGGCTGCCGTTGCAATCTGGCTGCTGGTCTTCTGGCCGCGCCGGGTAGCGCATCCGCCTTTGCAGTTGGCCAAGGGAACCCTGGCCATTGAGCACGCGCGCATCTATACTTCGCCCACCGATCCGCCGACTCCAGACGGCACCGTGCTCATCGTCGATGGACGCATCGCCGCTGTCGGAGAGGGCGTAGTCGTTCCACCGGAAGCCGCTGTGCTTCCTTGTAATCACTGCGCAGTGACCGCCGGTTTCTGGAATGCCCACGTACATTTCACCGAGCCAAAGTGGGGTGGCGCCGAATGGAAATCAGGCAAGGAGCTGAATGCCCAACTTGCCGACATGCTCACCAGCCGAGGCTTTACCACTGTTGTGGACACCGGCTCCAACCTGAGCGACACGCTTCCTGTACGCCGCCGAATCGAGAATGGCGAACTGGCCGGACCCTTCATCTACACCGCTGGCTCCGGCCTCTACCCGCCCCATGGCGTACCCTACTATCTGCGCAACACGGTGCCGCGCTGGGTGCTGTTCCTACTCCCGCAGCCAAACACGCCGCAGGAATCCGTAAAAGATGTGCAGCGCAACCTCGATACCGGTGCAGACATCACCAAGCTTTTTACAGGGTCTTATATCGCGCGAGGTAAAGTCCTGCCGATGCCGCTTGATATTGCCAAGGCAGCGGTTGAGCGGACGCATTCGAACGGCCGCCTGGTCTTCAGCCATCCCTCGGACTTTGCTGGAACCAGCGTCGCCATCGAAAGTGGAGTCGATGTGCTGGCCCACGCCCCCGACAGCCCAAAGGGAATTGACCGCGCCCTGCTCGCTACCATGGTTCATCGGAATATGGCCATGATTCCCACGCTCAAGATGTTCGGGACGACCGTGACCAGGAATCCTGACTATCTGGATCCCATCTACGCTGAGGTCCGCCAGTTCCACGAGCTGGGCGGCTCGCTCATCTTTGGCACCGACGTTGGCTACATGACCGATTACACCACCGAGGATGAGTTCGCTGCGTTGGCCATATGCGGCCTGTCGTCGATGGACATTCTGGCCATGCTCACCACCGCCCCAGCCAGCCGCTTTGGAGTGTCCAACGACAAGGGCACCATCACCCCCGGCAAGCTGGCCGATCTGACCATCCTTGATGCCGATCCTGGCCAGGACCTGACGGCCTTTTCTAAAGTGAGGATGACCATCCGCTCTGGCCGGGTGATCTATCAGCGTTGAGGCTCACAACACCACTCTCGAACGCGATAACAAATTGTTGATCGAAATATTGACTTCCTAATTAACAGCACATTAGTATGGCTCTACACGGGAAAGGAGGTTGATCCGACAAGATGAAAAATTCTGATTGTAGTGATAAACGTGAGGTGGCTGAGGCTTAGGGCGTAAGCTCTGAAGTCCTGGCGATTGAGATTCGCAAAGGCCTCTTGCAACATTAAGGGAGCAACGCCTTCAGCCAATCCCAACAGACTACCGCGACCCCGTACATTGTGCGGGGTCGTTCTGTTTGTGGCGAATGATCTCGAACCAATCCGGCACCCTTCGCCTCCCCCCTCTTCGTCCCCCATCTCTCTTTAACTCATGCACCCCGCCATTCTCAACAACCTTCTTGTTTTTTCCTCCGCGCCTCCGCGTCTCCGCGGTGAAACTGGTTCTTGATTTTCTCCGTGTCTTCGTGTCGGAGCCTGCCCTTGAGCAGAGCGAAGGGTGGTGGGTTTTGACTTTTCTTTGGTGCGGCCTGATACATTGAGCGTTTAGCGTTTTCCGGGCCCGATGAACAAACCACAGACACCACCGGACGCCAAGCGTAACGTATACATCTTCGGGGCAACGTCGCTCTTCAACGACATCGCCAGCGAGATGGCCTACTGGATTCTTCCGGCCTTTCTGGTGTCCCTGGGGGCGGGGCCGGCGGCTCTCGGCCTGATCGAGGGCATTGCGGAGAGCGTCGCTGCCATCGGCAAGCTGTTCTCCGGATATCTCACCGATGTGGTCCGGAGGCGCAAGCCCATTGTGGTTTTCGGCTATGTTTTGGCCAATGCCGTAAAACCCTTGCTGGCGCTCAGTACGCAATGGTGGCAGGTCTTGCTGGTCCGCTTTGCTGACCGCACCGCCAAGGGCATTCGCGGCTCGCCCCGCGATGTAATGCTCTCCGAATCCGTGGAAAAAGAGAAGGTCGGAAATTCGTTTGGGCTGTTGCAGTCTTTCGATTCAGCCGGAGCGGTCATTGGTCCATTGTTGGCTCTGGCCATCTTGTCCAGGACAACCAATTTGCGCACGGTCTTCTGGATCGCCTCAATTCCTGGCTTGATCTGCATCCTGATAGTTCTGTTGGTGCGTGAGACGGGCACGTCGCGAGCAGCCAAGCCCCGCCAGCCAATCTTTCAGCCCGGTAAGCTCCCGCCGCGCTTTTATTACATGCTGGCCGCCGTTCTGATTTTTTCGCTCGGCAATTCCAGTGACATGTTCCTGATCCTGCGCGCCCAGGAAGCCGGTATCAGTCCGAAATTTGCGCCCCTGCTCGGCCTGACCTTCAACGCGGTTTATGCAGTGGGGGCCTGGCCCGCCGGCCACCTCAGCGACCGCCGCTCCAAGGCGGCCATTGCCGGTATTGGATACCTGGTTTTTGCCGCCACTTATTGGACGTTCGCTGCCGCTCCCAACCACGCGGCGCTCTGGATCATGATGGGCTGTTACGGAATGCATTACGCGCTGACCAGTCCAGTGCTGCGCGCCCTGGTAGTAGAGACCGTTCCCAACGACTCGCGTGGACGAGCTTTTGGAATCTTCTATTTCTCCACCAGTATCGCTACTCTGCTCTCCAACCTGCTCACCGGCGAGTTGTGGAAGCACTTTGGCGGCGCTTTGCCGCTGGATTTGTCGGCTGCCATGGCAGTGGTTGCGGCGGTGATGTTGTTTGTTTCGAAAAGAAGCACTCAGCAGTCAGCCTTCAGCATTCAGTCCTGACGCTCTTTGGAATATCACACACAGCGGAATATGCACAGAGCAGAGAACCTGGAACCTCCAGTGGTATCCAGCCCGTATGCGGCGCGGCAGAAAAGCCGCTCCAACCGAAAAGAAATACACGCGATAGAAGGTGTTAAGGGGCTGAATGCTAAGTGCTGACTGCTGAGTGCTGCTCCGTAAAAGCGGAAAAGCCGCTCCAACCAAAAAGAAATGCACGCAATAGAAGGGATGTTAAGGGGCTGAATGCTGAGTGCTGACTGCTGACTGCTGATCAGTAAAACTTGCAATCAAGATCTGCGCGAACATCGCTCCCATCATATCCAGCAAGACATCGTGGGGGCTGGCGGTTCGAGAAGGCACAAAGCTCTGGTGAAATTCGTCCAGGCAAGCGGTCAAGAGGGTAAGGGCCAGGGCCAGGCCGCTCCACTTGAAAGTCCAGCGCAGCCGTCCCGGCAACGAGGTGCGCCAGGAGTAGAACGCCAGGCAGCTCAACATCCCATAGGCGGTAAAGTGGGCAGCCTTACGAACGTAGGCGTGCACCAGGATGAATGCCTGCTGTGATATGGGACCGTAGACGGCATGAATGATCTTCATCAGGATGGTGCCGGTGTGAACAGACGAGAATGCGTCGGTCGAAAAACTGCCGATCATGGCCAGCCACAGCGCGGTAGGGATCCAGGCAAGAAATACCTGCCGGAAAAGCGTGGAAGAAGGTTTCGCAAGAGCTGATGAAGACAAGGATTTACTTACTCCAACCTGTAGTTGGGGGCTTCACGCGTGATGATGACATCGTGCACGTGACTTTCCCGCAGTCCGGCGCCGCTGATCCGGATGAACCGGGCCCTCTGTTGTAGTTCAGGAATGGTCTTCGTGCCACACATTCCCATTCCGGAGCGCAACCCGCCCACAAGTTGATACACCATGGCAGCCAGCGGACCACGATAAGGGACGCGCCCTTCAATGCCTTCCGGGACGAATTTGTTCAGGCGGTTGCCGTTGTCTCCTTCCATGTCTGCGGAAGAGTCGTCCAGGCTCTGGGCGTAGCGCTCGCCGGAGCCCGCGGACATGGCGGAGAGCGATCCCATGCCCCGGTAGGACTTGAAGGAACGTCCCTGGTAGAGAATGGTTTCTCCCGGGCTTTCGTCGGTCCCGGCAAAGAGTGAGCCGATCATCACCACGCTCGCGCCCGCGGCAATGGCCTTGGTTACGTCCCCGGAATACTTGATGCCGCCATCGGCAATTACGGGGATATTCGCATCGCGGCAGGCCCGTGCCGCTTCGGCAATGGCCGTAATCTGGGGGACGCCTGTGCCGGTCACGATGCGGGTCGTACAGATGGAGCCGGGGCCAATGCCGACCTTGACCGCATCCACTCCGGCTTTAGCCAGGGCGCAGGCGCCTTCATGAGTCCCCACATTGCCGGCCAGCAGGTCAACCTCGGGGAACTTCGATTTGATCAATTTGATTGCGTCGAGCACGCGGGTGGAGTGTCCGTGAGCGCTGTCGATGGCTAGCACGTCCACCTTAGCCTTCACCATCTCTTGCGCACGTTCGAGGAAATCCCCGGTAGCGCCAATGGCCGCGCCCACGCGCAAGCGGCCATGTTCGTCTTTGGCGGCATTCGGGTACTTGAGCTTCTTCTGGATGTCCTTGACCGTGATCAGGCCCTTGAGGTTGTACTTGTCGTCTACCACCAGAAGTTTTTCTACCCGGTGCTCGTGCAGGATCTTCTCCGCATCTTCCAGGGTCGTTCCCACCGGCACGGTGATCAGATTTTCCTTGGTCATGATCTTGCTGATCAGGATGTCGGTGCGGGTCTCAAAACGAAGATCGCGGTTGGTGAGAATGCCCACCAGCTTTTTGTTTTTAGTGACTGGCACGCCGGAAATCTTGTAGCGCCGCATCAGTTCGAGCGCGTCCGCAATTTTGTGGTCGGGTGAGAGCGTGATGGGGTCCATGATCATGCCGCTCTCGGATCGTTTTACCTTGTCCACCTCGTCCGCCTGCTGCTCGATGGAGAGGTTACGGTGGATGATGCCCAGCCCGCCTTGCTGCGCAATGGCAATGGCCAGGCGCGATTCGGTTACTGTGTCCATGGACGCGCTGATGATCGGCACGTTGAGCCGGATATTGCGCGAGAGTTGCGTTTGCGTATTGGCATCGGCCGGTACAAGATCGGAATGCGCCGGTAAAAGCAGTACATCATCAAAGGTCAGGGCCTCTGGCACAGGGAAATGAATCATGTTGTTATCTCAAAGGGCGGGTCTAGCCTTGTATTATAAATGGTTTAGCGGAACCCGTCATCGTCGCTCACCCAAAATGAGAACCAGGTGAAACGGAAGCCGCTGTTTGTGCGGCTTTGCACACCAAAGTAACGTTGACCATCCCTGCCACCCCCGCCATACTTTTTAGTTATGCAACCCAATGAAAGTCCCGCCCCGGCAGCACCCTCATTGAACTCCGCCGACGGTCGTCGTGAAAAACGAGTTCATGTGGCTGTTCCGGTCAAAGTATTCTTGGATCCTGCCAGCCCCTCCGGTCAACTTTGCTGCACTTATGAAATTTCAATGATCGGCGCCCGGCTGGTCGCTGTTGCCGGCATTGAAAAAGTTGGACAGCTTGTCTGGCTGCAAAGGCACAATAAGCGCGCGAAATACCGCGTGATCTGGCTGGGCGAACCCAAGACACCTCAGGCCGGCCAGGTAGGAGTCGAAGTGGTTGAAAAGACCACCACGATCTGGGAGAACGAACTGAGAATGAGGATCATGTCGTCCTGATCGGCAGAACCGCCGGTATCTGCTATACCTGAAATTCTTTTCCTGTCGCGGAAGATTTTTTGCTTTCCTTCGTGCCCTTTGGACTTCCCCCTTCGTGTTACGGAGCCGGCGAAGAATGTGTAGTTGTTTTTTTTGCTTTATCTCCGCGTCTCCCCTGGCGTCTTTTGAATGCAGCAAAAGATTTGACCGTATTTGAAAGGCGTTCGTTTCCTTGCGTCCTTCGCGTCCTTTCCGGTGAGAAATTGTTTTGGCTGCGGCTTTGACTTCGTTTGTTGGTGGGCCAGGCCGAGCATGTTGTCCGAGTCTCGCGCAATGCAAGTAGGCCAAAAAATTCCTGCGCTCTCAGGAAAGCGCCTTAGTGTCTTGAAGGGCCGCTGGTACAACACTATCGGTCATCGCCAAAGTGACTCATGAGCAAGAACTACCCTTACATCGTCCGCTGCAATGATTGTGATTTTGTCAGCCAGGTATTTCTGGACGAAAATCTTGCGCTCCACGAGCGTGACTTTCATTCTCTGGAGAAATTGCACTCTGTCTCCATCTGGCGCTATGCATGGGAACAATGGACGCAGGTAACGGAACTCCTGGGTGTCCACTTGGGGTAATTGTAAAATTGCCATAATTGCCAGGATTGCCAAAATTGCCATAATTTAGAAGATCAGAATTGAGTTGGATTTTCACTTCTTGTAATTTTTGGCAATTATGGCATTCATGGCAATTTTGGCAATCTGCTAAAATTCAACTTCTTTCAACCGCCTAAAGTTTTCAACCTATGATCCGCTCTTATCAGGGAATTGCGCCTCGAATCGCCCCATCCTGCTACATCGACGAGTCAGCGCAGATCGTCGGTGACGTGGAGATTGGCGAGAACTCCAGCGTGTGGATGAACGCCGTAATTCGCGGTGATGTCTATGCCATACGCATTGGCAACAACTCCAACATCCAGGATTGCTCCGTCCTGCACGGCATGCGCTA
>DATMMY010000391.1:0-3177 GCA_035569515.1 Candidatus Solibacter sp.
GGTCCTTCCGCTGCTTACGCAAGCACAACAGAAAGAGCAGGAACGTCTAAAACATGCCGGCGAGGTACTGATGGAAATCCTGAACATCCCGGATAATCTTCCCAAGCCGGTCTTGGACCGCGCTGAGTGCGTGATTGTCCTGCCATCGGTGAAGAAAGGAGCGATCGGCATTGGGGCAAGCATAGGGCGTGGCGCCATGTCTTGCCGGAGTGGCGGAAACTTTACCGGCCCCTGGGGACCGCCAGCGATGTATGCGCTGGAAGAAGTGAGTCTTGGATTCCAACTGGGCGGCCAGGCCACAGATTTTGTCCTGCTGGTCGTCAATCCCAAGGGGGTGGAATCGCTTCTGAAGAGCAAGGTAAAGCTGGGCGGCGACGCCTCTGCGGCCATCGGCCCCAAGGGGCGTGACGCCGAAGCCGCAACCGATGTGCTGATGCATGCGGAAATCTTGACCTATTCCCGCGCCCGCGGCCTCTTTGCCGGTATTTCCCTCGAAGGCTCGACTCTGCGTCAGGACAACAGCGCAAACCATAAGGTCTATGGCCGAGAAATCACCGCGCGCGAGATAGTGCGCGATCACAAAGTGTCCACGCCCGCAGCCGGTCAACTCATGGTCTCAGTATTACAAAAGTCTTCACCGAAAAACTGGTCGGACGCCAAGTCACTCCAAAACGTGCCCAGCAAGAAAAAATAGGACGGGTCGTTGCGGCGAAAGACGTAAATATTCAAAACTCCGCCAAGTAAGAAAGCGTCATCCTGAGCAACAAACTCGCGATGGCGAGTCAAGAGGACATGAACCGGTTGCTCGTGCGACGGTGCGTCCCCCGCGAGACTTGTATCAGCCACAACCATCCCCGCCGGAATGGTTGCGCGAACCAGAAACTCTGGAGAGAAATGCTCGGACCAACTTTGAATTTTCAAAAAAAACGACGCTTTATCATTTTGTCATTCTGAGGGCGCATTTTTTGCACCCGAAGAGCTTGCCCTGAGGTCCTCCGAAGGGACCTATGCATTCGCATGCACTGCAGAGTCTTTCCAGGAGGCGATTAATTTCCATGATCAAATTACTTTCTTGCTTAGGGCTTTTTATTTGCCTCTCAAGGGAGTCTCCAGAGGGGGCTGCGGCGTCGTGGAGCTGAGCCCGCGAACCGAAGGAAACTGCTCCGCTGCACTCAAAGAAGACGAAAACTGTTTTTAAACTTTAATATTCCTTCTCAAGGGTGCCGCAGATTATCGAAATCTACCCCCAAATGTTGCAGACGCATAGCGCGTCAACTACGCTATGTATGCGTCCTGGTGCGTGGACGCCCGCGTGTGTTCGGGCCGCGAAGCCTGTAGCGGCGTAGCGGCAAAATTGCAGATCAGCAGGTTGCGAGCCAAGCCTGTAGCGGCGTAGCGGCAGAATTCACAAATCAGCGGGGGTTTGCGAGCCGAGCTTGTAGCGGGGTAGCGGCAAAATTGCAGATCAGCGGGTTTGCGAGCCGAGTTTGTAGCGGCGTAGCGGCAGAATTCACAAATTCACCGGGGATGCGGCCCCAGCTCGTAGTGCCCTAGCCAGAAGCTAGTAGCTAGTAGCCAGCAGCTTCTTTGCTACACTCCTTGCATGGCAAAAATAGCATATCTTGAATGCTCCCGATGCGGAGACCGCATCAGTCCCGAACAGCCGCAGACCATCTGTCCCAAGGACGGCGGCTCGCTTTACGTGCGGTACGATCTCGACGCGCTGAAAGGGAAGTTTACCCGCGAATCGTTGGCAGGTCGTCCTGCAACCATGTGGCGGTATGCCGAGGTCATGCCGGGCAAGACGCCGGTTACATTGGGTGAAGGCTTTACCCCGATGATTCCCAGCCGGCAAATCCCCAATGTCTTTATTAAGGATGAAGGCTTGAACCCCACCGGCTCGTTCAAGGCCCGGGGCCTGTGCGCGGCAGTGACCATGGCCCGCGACTACGGCCTTAAGAAATTAGCGGTTCCGTCTGCCGGCAACGCCGCCAGTGCGCTGGCTGCCTACTGCGCCACCGCAGGTATCGAGGCCCACATCTTTATGCCCAAAGATGTGCCCATGGCGAATTTTGTTGAGTGTAAATCCTATGGTGCCAACGTCACGCTGGTGGATGGGCTGATCTCAGATTGCGCCAGGATCGTAAATGAACGCAAGCAGGCGGAAGGCTGGTTTGACATCTCGACGCTGAAGGAGCCTTTCCGTGTGGAGGGCAAGAAGACCATGGGGTATGAGGTGGCCGAGCAGTTGAATTGGGAGCTGCCGGATGCCATTTTTTATCCTACGGGCGGAGGCGTGGGATTGATTGGAATGTGGAAAGCCTTTGAGGAGATGGAGTATCTGGGCTGGATTGGCAAGAAGCGTCCCCGGATGATCTCTGTTCAGGCTTCCGGATGCGCTCCTGTGGCCAAGGCGTGGAACGAGCATAAGCCGGTTGCTGAGATGTGGCAGAACGCTCATACCATGGCTGCCGGCTTGCGTGTGCCCAAACCATATGCAGACTACATCATTCTCGACATTCTAAAGAAGAGCAGCGGCACCGCCATCGCGGTTTCCGATGAGCAGATTCTCGATGCAGTACAGGAGTGGGCCAGCCAGGAAGGTGTGTTTGCAGCGCCCGAAGGCGCCGCATCTTTGGCAGCGTACAAGATCCTGCTGGAAGAGAAGTTCTTGCATCCCAATGAAAAAGTGGTGCTCTTTAATACCGGCTCAGGCCTGAAATACATAGATGTAATCGCCAAGTCTCTGGAGTCCGGCCAGGAAAAGGCGGTACCAGCCTCGCGCAATATCGGAGGCATCATTCAACCCTACTAAGAATTTGAAATTTACAATTTATAATTTGTAATTTCTGAGGGCCGGGCGGTCACTTGAGCGTCAAGTTATCAAATTGCAAATTTGAAATTACAAATAATTACAAATTACAAATTCCCCATGACTGAACGTCTCTACTATCACGATTCCTTCCTGCACGCCTTTGAGGCGCGTGTGTTGGAATCTCTGGAACACGACGGAAAACCCGCGGTGGTGCTTGATCGAACGGCCTTCTACCCCACCAGCGGCGGGCAGGTCCACGACACCGGAGTTCTTATTCTGGAGGACGAGACCAAAATCCCAGTGCTGGACGTGGCCGACGAAGAAGACGGAACCATCCGCCACTTTATCTCTGCACCATTATT
>DATMMY010000392.1:0-4978 GCA_035569515.1 Candidatus Solibacter sp.
CCTTTGCGACGCCCCACACCAACAACCTTCCCAAAGGACTGATGAAAAGAAAGGGAGACTCGTCACTCTCTTGGTCTTCCGGTACCAATTTCGCCATCAAAAAATCTTCATTACGCCCGCAACTGCGGAAGTTGGGTTAGCTCAGTGGGCGAGCGCGGGCCTTGTAAGTCCGTGAGTGGCGTTCGAATCGCCGCGCTAGCTCCGAATTTTATGGCGGGATTGGCCGAATGGTTTAGGCGCTGGATTGTGGCTCCAGTTACGAGAGTTCGATTCTCTCATCTCGCCCCAATCGATCTGATGTGAGTTCAATTTCTCGTACCGTCCACCAAATTTCGGCTCGTGAACTCGACGGTAGAGTGCTGGTTTGAAAAGCCAGTGGACACGGTTCAATTCCGTGACGAGCCACCATGTCGGGGAGTGGCCTAGCCTGGTTTAAGGCGCGTGCCTTGGGAGCACGAGATCGGGAGTTCGAATCTCCCCTCCCCGACCAAATCTTGAGTCAAACCGTCTACCTGCGATACACATAATAGATCACACCGCTCAAATCGTCGGTCAGCAGAAAAGAATCCTGTCCCATCCGGAATATATCGCAGGGACGGCCATGGATAACTCCGTTCTGAAGAAACCCTGTGATGAAATCCTGGGGCCTGGAATTAGCGGACAGACGAACAACTCGATAGCCTCGCTTCAGCCGCTTATGTCCTGAGCCATGCAATGCAACCAGGAAATAATCCCGGAGCGCCGGATCCCGAGCGCTCGAATCGAAATACTCCAACCCCAAGGGAGAACCGTGGGCCGTAAATGTCGATAGGGCGGCAGGCACCTGGGCACAATCTATCTTGTTCGGTGAAGAGGCAAATTGCGGATCGGAAAATACTTTGCCGTCTTTGAAGTAACAATAAGGCCATCCATAGTTGCGCATCTGGCCGGCGGGAAACTTGGCACTATCATTGGGACTATCCAGGGAAAACATGGTATCGTCAGGCGCGTCGTCGCCCAAATGGTCGGCGCCCATGTTCGTACCATAGAGTGTGCCCCCAACGATCTTGAGTCCCACAGCGTTTCGCAGTCCCTTTCCGATGATGCGCTGGTGCTTGCCATCCGCGTCCATCACCGAAAGCGTAGCGCGAATCTCTTCTTTTTCTTCGCAGGCATTGCAACTGCTGCCTACTGAGACGTACAGCTTGCCCCGGTTCTCTCCGGTACCAAAGGCCACGGTGCGGGTCAGGTGCCAGCCGCCATATTTGTAATTCAAGCCGTAATCGGGATAGGTAGCCAGCACTTCAGGAGCGGACGAGGCCGATTCCTCTCCAAGGCGAAAGCGAAACCGCTCCAGCTTGTCCGTGAGCGCCAGATAAAGCCAGTTCTGGCCAGACGGGTCAGTATAGAAGGCGACGTTGTTGGGATTGCGCAATTGCTGCAAATAGGGAATCACCCGGGCAAATTTTCCGGCCTTGGCGTCGAAGCCATCCAGGATGTAAACCGTGCCTCGGGAATTGTCAGCGCGGTTGAACATGTCCGTGATAAAGAGCCGGCCATCGGGCGATTTGGCCATAAAGCGCACCCGCTTGAGTCCTTCGGCAGCAACGGAGATGTCAAAGCCCTCGGGAATGTTGAGCGAGAAGCTCTTGCCATTGGAAAGAGTAATAGTATGGGGCAACAGCTTCAGCCGGCCTGGTGTCTGGGAATAAGCAGAGGAGACCGCAATCGCGATCAGCGCCACCAGGATGGGAACTACCAAGGCATTCACGGACCGTCTCATTAAAGCCTGCCTCGCTTTCGCGGCTAATAGCGAACGTCAGCTTTCGACCGTTGCAGCGTGGAAAATGACTTCTCGATGAGACCTTTCAAAAAAGCCTTAATAGAAGTCAGCGGTAAATGTTTGATTTTGGTTTGGCTAATTGCTAATTGCTAACTGCTAATTGCTAATTGCTGTCTCACCGAATAGCCGTGGCTGCCAGTTCAGTTTTTTTCTTGTTCTGGATCTCGATGGCCGCAAGGTCGGGTTCGAAGCAGCGGCGGCAGCGCGCTTCATACATGCCTGCGGCGCCTACTACAATCAGGTCTTCACTGGCAATCAGGCGCTGCGTATGCTTGGCCGGGTTTCCGCATTGCATGCAGATGGCGAGCGCCTTGGTAATCTCGTCGGCCACTGCCAGCAGTTCGGGCATAGGATGAAACGGGCGTCCCAGGTAGTCGGTATCGAGACCGGCGATGATGATTCGTTTGCCCATGTCAGCGAACTTTACGACCAGGTCAATCATGGCGTCGCCCAGGAACTGGGTCTCATCAAAGCCAATCACCTCGGTCCGCAGGTCGAGCTTGGCCTCCACTTCGGCGGCGTTGCTGACGCATTCGGAGTGGATACGCATGTCGTTGTGGGAGACGATGTGACTGTCTGAGTATCTCTCGTCAATTGTCGGTTTGAAGATCTGCACGCGCTGGCGGGCAATCTCCGCCCGGCGCAGGCGGCGGATCAGCTCTTCGCTCTTGCCGCTGAACATGGGACCGCAGATGACTTCGATCCATCCTAGATTTCCCCGCATGGCATTCATCTATGCTTGCTTCCTAAAGTCGTTGGATGAGGCCGTCTCGGCAGCCAGGTGTGAGTTGATAAAGCGGTGAAACCCATCGAAACCCGTAAACACTTCCGTGGCGCATCCCAGGAGCCAGCCGCTGACCTCTTCAATGGGAATGCCGCAGATCAGGTAAACCGGCATGCCCAGATGGTACGCAAACGTCAGTTCGCCCTGGGTGCCGGCGCCCCGCCCTGCATGGCTGTCCCAATAGCAGACGATTGCGTCGCATTGCTGCCGGATGAGATCGAGATCGTAAGCAATGATCTTGCGGATAGTCTGTTGGAAGCGCGGCAGGTCGGTCTTTTTCCAGGAGCGAAACTCCCTCATTTCGGTTTCCGTGAGGTTCTTCATCTCGTCTTGCGCTGGATCATAGACATCGTGTCCCAGAGACTTAAGCAGCGGCGTAATTTCGGCGCGCCAGCCCTTGCCGAAATCAGGAGAATATTCAATGGAGCCCGCAAGATAAAAGAGCATCGTCTGTGTGATTGTCAGCGATTCGCGGCTTCCGCGTCAACGTAATTTGCAGATGTTTCAAGCATGTTTTCCAGAGCTTTTGCACAGGCGGAGCAGTAGGTCACCGTAAAGGACGCCAAGGTCGCAAAGGAAAGACCCGATTTGTCGCAGATTGCGCTGACGATCGCTGATTGCTCTCGAACCATCAGATCTCGGATTGATCAGTGTTGATCAGTCCAGATCAGTGGCATCAGAGTTAGGGGTTTTTGTTCGCCGTGCCGCGGCTTTGTCTGCGCATGCGACCATTTCCTGCACTGCCTTGGCGATGCGGCGGGCCCGCGACTCGGGGTTCCTGTAGTAGAAGATGCCAAGCAAATGGGAGCGGCGATGCGATGGAGACATGATCTCCCAGCCGGTCTTCGCTTTGGGATTGCGGGCCAGCACCACTTGCAGCAGCGGCGGGAGTTCACGTTCGGCTTCCATGGTTTCCATGAGCCGTTCGGCCATCTGTTCGGACCGTCGTTTGCGGGTTTCGTTATGCTTGCCTGCCGAGACCCACTTTGCGATTTCGACCCGAGTCGAGTGGTTCAGTGATTCGTAAAACTTTTTTAGCTGCTTGGATTGCCGCAGCATGGCCAGCCACTCGTCCGGTGGCTCAATCTCGCGCGGCGTGGTGTCCGGCTGCAGGCGGAACTTGGCCTTCGTGCCTGGCCTGGCGTGGCCGCTGGCCTGCATTTTCTTGTTGACGATCATGATGTGGCTGCCCTTGCGGGACGGAAAAAGCGAAGTGCGAAACGGATAGCCGTTGATCTCGCCCTGTACCTTGAGCTGGCCTCGTGTTCCCCAAATTTTAGCGACATCAAATGGCACGCGAATGATAGTCCAGTTGAGACGGCCGGCGGTGCGTTCCAGAACGGCCTCGAAGCTTTTTACCGCAACCTTGGCAGCAGGCATGGATACAGTTTACCGGGAGAAATGCTCAATGGAAGCCTTGAACCTTTCTAATTCGATTTATTCGCATGAATTCGCGACTAAATTTGCTTTCCCTCCGTCTAGCTTACAAAACCGTACCAACCACAATTGCCAGCAATTACTTAAGACACCACACTAGGCCTCGGCTTTCAAAGCATACCGGAATAGACCATTCACATTGACCTGCGATTTAATACCGGCGTACTATCGTCCCAAACCAGGACTTCACGCAAAGGAGAACACACCTATGAAACGAATTTCAACGATCATCCTGATTGCCCTGATGGTTTGTGGCGTCGTGGCAACAGCGCAGATGCCTGAGCCGAGGAAACCCGGCACAGAAGAAAAGAACCTTGCTTACTTCGTCGGCAACTGGAAGATGGACGGCGATTTGAAAGCAGGACCGATGGGTCCGGGAGGAAAATTTACTGGCACCGAACGCGATGAATGGCTGCCGGGAGACTTCTACCTCGTCTCTCATTCCGAAGGCTCAAGTCCCATGGGCAACGAAATCGCGTTGGCGATCATAGGATATGATCCAGCGAAAAAGGTCTACACCTATGACGCCTACAACAACATGGGGCAGGCAGAGCACGCCACCGGAGCGTTCGACGGCACCACCTGGACGTGGAACAGCGATATGAACATGGGCGGCAAGAACATGAAGGGCCGCTTTATCATCAAGGAGACTTCGCCAACGTCTTACGATTTCAAGTTTGAGATGTCCGAAGACGGTAACACCTGGACGAGCGCGATGGACGGAAAAGCCAGCAAGGCGGGCGCGGGAGCGGCAACCAGGAAGAAGTAATCCTTGAGCATAGCCGGGAAATAGAAATTTTGCGCTACCTCAGGGGCTAAAGCTGAAGCCGTGCCCCTTCCAATCAAACGGCGGAAACAGATTTTCCGCAACTTGTTTAGCCCCTGAAGTATTTTCGTTGCTGGCCAACAACAGTCGCCAAAACGCCTCTGCCTTA
>DATMMY010000393.1:0-7188 GCA_035569515.1 Candidatus Solibacter sp.
TTCACCAGCCACGTGGCGTGTAATCCGACCACGGTGCGCAAGAAGACACCCCACATCACAAATTGCCATCCGCCTATCGCCAGCAGGACTACACCCAGCACGATCATGGGGACCCAATGCCATTGGCTGATGAAGGCGTGAAATTTGTCTTTGCGAAGATCCGGAATGTAAGGCAAAAGCTCAGGCGAGTTGTTGTGCATGGCCCGTCCGGTCATGATCCAGCCCATGTGGGCCCAGAAGCCGCCATCCTGCGGAGAATGAGGATCGCCCTCTTTGTCAGTATTTTGATGATGAACGCGGTGTATCGCCACCCAGAAGAATGGCCCGCCTTCAAGCGCCAGGGTGCCGCACAGCGTCAGAAAATACTCCACCCACTTGTATGTCTTGTAGCCGCGGTGCGTAAGCAGACGATGATAGCTCATTCCGATTCCCAGGCTGCCCGAGACCCACCATAGAAAAACCGCTAATGCCAGCGCCTTCCAACTGAACATGAACAGGGCAGCGACGGCGCCCACGTGAAATGCAATCATGATAAGGGTGGTGAACCAACTGATCGGTTCTCTGAACGTCCTGTCCTGCTTTAAGAGGCCCATGAATTCTCCTGAACATCTGAACATTGGTCTGGTGCTAATGATTAGACAACAAAGCTATCAGGCAAGGACGAACCGGTTTGTAATACTTGTGTAATTTGTGGCTGAAGCGCTTCCGGGGAATGTTCCCGTGACCAAAGTCCGTGTCCGGGAGGTCGCAAGTTTGTATGGTTTTGGCGAGGAGTTTTGTTGTATTTGTACTTCCGAACACGGCCCTGAAGGAAGGGCCGTTCTTCCCGGTGCGCGGACTACAAGTAACTATAAAACTGCTCTAGAACAACGAGGCTGAAGAGCTTCCTGCCAGTTCCCGCATGGTCTCAAACACGTAATTGCGGGCGGGAGAGTTTGGGGCGAATGCTTCGAGTGGGAGGGTCACGGAAAAATGCGGAGATTTTTTCTGGTAATTGACATTCAGGAACTCGCGATTCGCGGTTCCCACCAATGAAGTCATGGCAGAGGAGATGTCCTTCTGCCAGTCCGTGCGCGTGCTGATTATAAACGGGGCAGCATGCTCGAAGTTCCATTGAACACTGTTCAGAGGTTCCTTTCTGGTAGTGCGGGCGAACCAGCGGAGATTGTAGACATCCAGGGAAAATCTCGGAGGCAGGTCAAGATCGGCCTGGAAAACCAGCAGATCCTGGCGCTTCCTGATCCTGTTCAGCATCCATGTCAAGGGCATCTCGCAGGGCGACAGCTCCACCAGGATCCACGCCCGCAGAAAGGTCCCACGGTTGAAACGCAAGGGGACCCTGAATCGCGAGGAGGCCAGCCAGCGAATCCCACTTACCTGTCCTTGCCCGGACAGAGCGGCCTCAATCCAGCGAAGCGCCTGCACCGCCTTGCGGCGGTTATGGCGAATCGAGAGGCCATACCACGCGGCACAACCGAGCAAGGCGATCAACGAGCAAATTCCGAGAAGAAGCATCCACACCTTAGGATGCCCCGGGAACCAGGTTTGGATGTTCATGCGTGCAACCAGGAGTCCGGTTTCATAGCCCAAAGCCTGTATCGCGGTCATAAACCGCGATAAATGCCGCCATCCACCAGGAGGGTTTGGCCGGTGACGTAGGAGGCGCGCTCAGACGCCAGCCAGACGATAACGTCCGCAATTTCTTTCGGATCAGCCAGGCGCTTGACGGGCGTTTCTGCGGCCCAGCGCTGGTAGATCTCCTCGTTTGAAATGCCCGCTGCCTGGGCACGGTTTTCCGCCAGCTCTATGAGCCGGTCCGTGGCAGTATAGCCGGGCGCCACATTGTTGACCAGAATTCCATCTTTGCCGAATTCATTGGAAAGGCTCTTGACCAACCCTACCACGCCGGCGCGCACCGCATTGGACATGACCAGGGCGTCGATGGGCTGTTTTACGGAAACGGAGGTAATGGTGATGATCCGGCCCCAGCGGTGCTTCTGCATGTGCGGAACCACGGCCTTGGCCAGGTTGACGACGCTCAGGAAATTCAGGTCTACGGCTTTGCGCCATTCCTCGATGGAAACGGCAAGGAAATTCCTGGCCGGAGGTCCCCCGGCGTTCGTGACGCAGACATCAAGGCGGCCGAACCGTTTTGAGACCTGCTCGACAAACCGTTGCACGGCTGGTCCATCGGTCACGTCGAGGGGCTCAGAATAAACTTCCGCGCCGGTTTCAGATCGTATCTGATCGGCCGCGTCCCGCAGGGTCTTCTCGGTCCGCGCGCACATCGCCACCTGGGCGCCCTCGCGCGCAAACAATTCCGCTGCAGCCCGTCCAATACCCTGGCTGGACGCAGCAACAATCACACCCCGGCCCTTAAGCCCAAGCTCCATAATTCTCTCCCCATCGAGACGCAAGTATCAGACGCCAGCGTCCCAGGTTCTTGATAAAACCGCTTCAACAGATGATTTCATTACTTGCCGCTCTTCAAGATCAACGGTCATCAGCGCGAATCAGCGATTCAAAAGTCTTGCCCCTCGGCCGGTGACCCCGGTAGAAAGGCTTGGCTCAGGTCAAGGTTCTGGCCGTTCTGGCTAATTGCCAATTGCTATTTGCTAATTGCTATTTGCTAATTGCTATTTGCTATCTCTGGGCAGGCGGCAGTTGCTCGATATAGACCTGGCCCGGGATTCCCGTCTTGATGTTGTTCTGTTCGAAAGCAATCTTGATCCGCCGGCGAAGCTCGCGCGCCACCCCATATTGCCGGCCTGGACGCACCTTCACCACCATGAGATAGTCCACTTCCAGGCCGGTCACCCGCTCGATTCCCGGAACCTCGGGGGCGGCCACGACATCTTCATGAAAGGTCGAATCATTGTAAAAGGCTTCCGCCAGCTCTCGAAGCACCAGGATGACTTTGTCGCTGTTCTCGGTGTAATCCGCAGTAACATGCAGAATTACCTGCGACCAGTCTCGCGTCATGTTGCTGACGATCTGGATAGCGCCATTGGGAATGATGTGCAGAGTGCCATCACCATCGCGCAACGTGGTCCGGCGCATCGTGATCTCTTCCACCGCGCCCTGGACACCGGCCACCTTGATTGTCTCGCCCACTTCAAACTGGTTCTCCACCAGGATGAAAAAACCGTTGATCACGTCCCTGACCATGGTCTGGGCCCCGAAACCTATAGCCAACCCCAAAACGCTGGCGCTGGCCAGCAGAGGTTTCGCATCAATGTTGAAGACCTCCAGCATCTGCAGGAGCGCAATGAAGACCACGATAAACACGCCAAAGCTGTGAATCGCTCCGGCCAGCGTGCGCACCTGCTGCACTCGCAAGGTTGGCCTTGAACCTTTCTTGCTTAGTTCAACCACCTTCCGGGTAATAATGCCCAAAATGCGGACGAGACAAAAAGCAAGAAGGAAAATGACAAGCAGTCTGGGAACACCATGACGCGCCCACCAGATCAGGTCGTCGTGCCAGTCCCGTAAAAGATTCTCCCACTTTGCCGGTTGCATGTCCCTCTCGCCGGATTATATCTGACTCGGCTGGACTGGTTATAATCAAACCACTTACTTCGCTAAGAGGTTTCTGTGTTTAGAAAAGTCATTTCTGTTCTCGCCATACTCCTGCCGCTTGGCGCACTCAGTTTCCTCACATTACCGGCAATGCCTGCGGCCCAGCAGCCCGAATCCCATTCCCGGATCGAACAGGAGATGGAAGACCGCCGCTTCCACGAAGCCAACAAGAAAAGACAGGACGAAATTCGAGAGGACACCCAAAAACTTTTTCAGCTCGCCTCCGATCTGAAAGCGGCAGTGGACAAGACCAATGAAAATACCATGTCGCTTGAGGTAATCAGAAAGGCGGAAGAAGTGGAAAAGCTAGCCAAGAAGGTAAAAGACAAGATGAAAGAGGGAACGGCCAAGGCCCCCAAGCCCGTTCTTCTTCCGCCGCCGGCGCCTCACCTGCCGAATTAGAGCGTTGGCCGCGAATTCCGTTCTCGTTAGGCAGGCATTGAAAGATCGTCTTTGTGCTCCAGAGCTGGTCAGCAGCCAGCCGGGAGATTCTCTCTTGAGAGATTCTCTCTATAGATAAGAAATTCTCTAGATAAGAAATTCTCTCTACATAAGAGATTCTCTCTACAGATAGAGGATCAGTGTCATCCTGAGCGGCAGCGAAGGAACTGCTCCGCTGCTCTTAAGGTACACGAGAATCCACTCTGCCCGCCCCTAATAAGCCTCTGGAGGACAGAAGACGATTTCTTGAATCGCCTACCTGGTAATCTTAACCACAGGTTTGTCTCGCTCCCTGCTGAAGAAAACATGCCTCGCTCGGTGCATGGTCTATAAAAAACGTGGAAACTCCATAGAAAAAGCCCGCCTTTTAGGCGGGCTTTGTTGAATTGCTTTGAAAGCTAGCCGGAAGCCTTCTGCGCGCCGATGCTCATTCCGTAGAACGCCCAGGGGAGGCCACAGAGGTTGCAACTGAAGACGTGGAAGCCTTCTGCGCACCGATGCTCATTCCGTAGAACGAGCGCCATACGAAGAAGACGGAGACCAGGAAGAACACGAGCGCCAGAATGTGGGTTGGACCGTTTTCCGAGGTCAGCTTTACCGCTAGCTGCACGGCCAGCAGCCCGAAGAGGGTGGTGAATTTGATCACCGGGTTCAAGGCCACCGAAGAGGTGTCCTTGAAGGGATCGCCTACAGTGTCTCCCACCACGGTTGCATCATGGAGGGCTGTGCCCTTCTGCTTCAGTTCTACCTCCACGATCTTCTTGGCGTTGTCCCAGGCTCCGCCGGCGTTTGCCATAAAGATTGCCTGGTAGAGTCCGAAGACGGCGATGGATATCAGGTAGCCGATAAAGAAGTAAGGCTCCAGGAAGGCAAAGGCCAGGGTAGAGAAGAACACGGTCAGGAAGATGTTGAACATTCCTTTCTGCGCGTACTTGGTGCAGATCTCCACCACTTTCTTGCTGTCTTCCACTGAGGCCTTCTCCACGCCTTCCAGCCGGATGTTCTTCTTGATGAACTCCACCGCCCGGTAAGCGCCCGTGGTTACGGCTTGGATGGAAGCGCCGGTAAACCAGTAGATGATCGCGCCACCGGTGACCAAGCCCAGCACAAAGGGAGCGTGCAGCAGAGAGAGGTTCTCTTTGCCCTCGGTCAGCCCATGGGTAAGGCTCATGATGATGGAGAAGATCATGGTGGTAGCGCCCACCACCGCCGTGCCGATCAGCACCGGTTTGGCCGTGGCCTTGAAGGTGTTTCCGGCCCCGTCGTTCTCTTCCAGCAGGTGCTTGGCGCGATCAAACTTCACGTCAAAGCCAAAATCCTTCTTGACCTCTTGCTGCACATTGGGTACCTGTTCAATCAGCGAAAGCTCGTAGACCGATTGAGCGTTGTCCGTTACCGGGCCGTAGGAATCTACGGCAATGGTCACCGGGCCCATGCCCAGGAAGCCGAAAGCCACCAGGCCAAAGGCAAAGACGGCCGGAGCCAGCATGGCTGCTCCCAATCCGAAGGTGCTGACGTAGAAGGCGATGCCCATCAGCATCACGATGCTGATACCCAGCCAATAGGCGGAGAAGTTGCCGGCCACTAGTCCGGAAAGAATGTTAAGCGAAGCGCCGCCTTCCTGAGATGAGGTCACAACCTCCTTGGTATGGCGAGAATCGGTTGAGGTAAAGACCTTCACCAGTTCAGGAATGATCGCTCCGGCCAGGGTCCCGCAGGAGATGATGCAGGAAAGCTTCCACCACAGCGAGGCGTCCCCGCCGAGATCAGGGATGATCAGCTTGGATACCACGAAGGTGAGCCCGATCGAGACAAAAGAGGTGAGCCACACCAGGGAGGTAAGCGGCGCTTCAAAATTCATGTCGTCGGAATCGCTATAACGCGCTTTGGCAATGGCCTCGTTGACGAAATAGGAAAAGGCGCTCGCCACCAGCATCATGATGCGCATCACGAAGATCCAGACCAGCAGTTGCACCTGGACGGTCTCCGACTTTACCCCCAACAGGATGAAGGTGATGAGCGCCACACCGGTGACACCGTAGGTCTCAAAGCCATCGGCGCTGGGACCGACCGAGTCACCGGCGTTGTCGCCGGTGCAGTCGGCGATTACTCCAGGATTGCGGGCGTCATCTTCTTTGATCTTGAAGACGATCTTCATCAGGTCAGAGCCAATGTCGGCGATCTTGGTGAAGATGCCGCCGGCGATACGGAGCGCCGCCGCTCCCAGGGACTCGCCAATGGCAAACCCGATAAAGCAGGGTCCCGCGTAAGTGCGGGGGACGAACAACAGGATGCACAACATGATCAGCAGCTCCACGCTGATCAGCATCATGCCGATGCTCATGCCGGCCTTCAGAGGAATGGCATAGATGGGATAAGGCTTGCCACGCAATCCGGCGAAGGCGGTGCGCGAGTTGGCAAAGGTATTTACCCGTATCCCGAACCAGGCCACGCCATAGCTGCCTGCGATGCCCACCAGGCTGAAGAGGAGAATGACGACAACTTTTACCGTCTCATACTTGAGCAGCAGACCGAAATATAGAACGATGATGACCGCAATGAAGGCCTCAAGGATGAGGATGAATTTGCCCTGCGTCGTCAGGTAGGTCTTGCAGGTTTCGTAGATGAGCTCGGAGATCTCGCGCATGGACCGGTGGACCGGCAGGTTCTTCAACTGCACGTAAATGACCAGGCCGAAGAGCCCACCCAGGAAGCAAAACAAGATGCCAATCATCAGCAGCTTGTGGCCATCAATGCTGTTATTGAGAAACGAGACTGTGGACATATCCGGCAGGGTGAGATTGGCCTCGCCGCCGGCATCCTGCACAGGAGCGCTGGCCGTGGAATTGGCTACGGGCGCCGGAGCAGTTGTGGCCGTCTGTAAACCGGCGACAGCTACAGGTTGCTGTTGCGTGGATGGTGGCTGTGTGTTCTGGGCCGGCGAATGAGCAAACGCCGCCGGCAGGGCTACTGCCAGAACGGCAAAGATGGCCGGCAGAGCCAGCGTTTTGAGTGAAACCATGCGGCGAACAGACGCTACTACACGGCCCAAGAGGCTCAATGGGAGCCAAGTGTGCATATGAAAATCCTCCGAGAAGCTGAAATTGTCGACTTGAGTTAACTACGCCCTACGGCAATTCCGGAAACGCGCTTCCACATCAAGAACGA
>DATMMY010000394.1:0-6122 GCA_035569515.1 Candidatus Solibacter sp.
AGACATACGGGCTAGCGGTCTGCGTTTCTTGTCGGTTCTAAGCGCAGGACGCGAATGTGGCGGGGTAATTCCCGTCGCGTGAACGCGACTAAGTATGTAGGCTCCTGACCAGTAGCGTTTTCGGACGTGGGTTCAACTCCCACCGCCTCCACCACCTTATCTGCTTTGACTTCCGGAACAAATCAGTTCGTCCACTGTTTCTTTTAAAGTGCTTTCCGCTTGCGCCCAGTGTCTTTCTCGCGACCGCTTTTGTTGATAATGCGAAGTCCATTCGCGTAGCAATTGATCCAGGCAATGCTTCAAGGAGGAGGGTCCAGGGCCTCCTCCAAACTCCAGAGACCGAACCACGGCTGCGGGACCAAGATCATGGAATGAGGCTGACACGCCGTGCTCCGCACAGTAAGAACTTGTTACACTTTCAAAGCTCTGATTCCCATCTTCCAGGGTCCTCAGCACCGCAGATCCGATCAGCTTGTGTGCAGTGCGAAAGTCGAGATTTGCTTTGGCCACCAACCGATCCGCAAATGCAGTGGCAACGGTAAATCCATTCACCGTGCGCTCCAGCATGGCTTCACGATTCGGTTCAGCCCCGGCAATGACCAAACGAATCAAGGTCATCATTTCCGCCAGGTTCTGCAATGCGCCCCATACGGGTTTCATGCCTTCCGTCCCTACAGCAATGCAATTCGTGAATGGAGTAGCATGCATCGAACCGGTGGCCTGGACAAAAGCGCCCACCAGAGAGACGCTGCGTCCTTGCACATGCTCCAGCAGAAACGGATTTCTCTTTTGTGGCATGGCGGAACTGGAGCCCACCAGTTCATCCGGCAAATGCAGGAAGTCAAACTCGGCTGTTGTCCACTGAAGGAGGTCGGTCGCCAGACGGCCCAGAGTCAGGCTGTAGATTGATCCGGAAGCAAGAAGGCGCAGCACAAGATCCCTGGAAGCTATCGCGTCCAGGGAGTTTAAGGGGCCGGAATCAAATCCGAGTAATTGTGCAGTCCGCTCTGTGCGAATTGGGAAAGATGTCCCCGCGACGGCCCCAGCGCCTAATGGACAGGATTGTATGTCCCCGGCCGATGTGATTATTGCGTCAAGATCGCGAAACAGAGCTTTCGCGACGCCTGCCAGATAGTGGCCGTAGGTCGTGGGCATGGCTGCCTGTCCATGCGTGTAAACAGGCATGATCACATCCGCGTATTGGTTCGCCCTTCGCAGCAGAATTGCGTGAAGCCTCAGAGCTTGTTCAAGCACGCGCAAATAGGGGCGCCGCAAGCGCATTTTCAGGACGGTTGCGTTCAAGTCGTTTCTAGAACGCGCAGTCTGCAAAATGCCGCCCACCTCAGCCTTTTCCGTTTCAACCAAGTAGTCCTCGTAAAGGAGGAACAGTCCGCGTATCGAGCGCCTCTGGTGCAATGAAGCAAAATTTTCCGCCTGGAGACGACCTATAGCTGCAAGCAGCCCGGCCGCGCGCTCCCGACGAATGATGCCGCATTCCGTCAGCATCAAGAGATGCGCTTGATCAACACGGCTAATCTGCCACAGCTCTTCTTTCGCATGGTGATCCAAGGACTCCCCAAAAAGAATGCGCCGTCCAGAAGGAGTAAGCGGCTTTCGGATTCGTCCGGTGTTCTCCATAGATTCCTCGTTAGTGCGGCTGAACTTGAATTTCAATCTTGCCACACGCCAGTTCGGACGCCCGGGCAGCGCTCATCTCCAGATCACTGCAGGAGATAACATGACCGATCCGATCACGAAAATCATTTTCAATTCCCACACGATCTCCAATTTTTCGATAGATCTGAATATCACTCACGCCTTCTGTCCTTGAGGCCGCCTCCACGCCATTAACGGCTTGGATGGTCCCATTGCGCGAAGGAGTAAGGAAGCGGATAGAAGCGTGCCCATTACGGAGCGGCTGGATCTCCGTTTTTTCGCCCACCACCAGCCTGATTGTCTCGCGGACAATGTCGATACCAGTCGCAAGCCGCACGATCTCAGGAATAAATCCTCCTGCAAGTCGTGGGTTTATCTCAACAATTGTAGGCCCCTTTGCCGTCAAGCGTATCTCAACGTGACTTGGCCCCCAGTGCAATCCAAGAGCTTGTAACCCCTGCCGGGCGACAGTAGCAATACTTTCCTGAATCTGAGGCCGAAGGTCGGCAGGAAAATCATGACCCAATTCCACAAAGAACGGCTCGCTTGATACGTGTTTTCTCGTAATTCCCAGCGCCGCTTCTCCGAAGGTCTCAACTGAGTACTCCTGCCCAACCAAGTATTCCTCGATGAGCACCTCGGAAGGTAAAGGCATTCCTCTCTCGTTGACGGTCCGTTGCAAGAGGACCGAGGCATGATCAACAACATCCTCAGCGGTGTAGCATAGCCGGACTCCCACACTTCCCGACCCCATCGTAGGTTTAACGACAACGGGTGGAGGAATTTTGGTCAGCACCACACGCGCCTCGCCAACAGAAGTAACACATTCGAATTTGGGAGTGAGCAAACCAGCGGACTGCAGGCGTTGCCGCTGTACCCACTTATTGCGGCAGGCCCGCACCGCCTCTGGATTTGCCCCGGGCAGACCATACTTGGCCGCAAACATGGCGGCCGCTTCAATGAAATACTCGGAACTCGAGAAGATGCCAGCCAGCGGGACTTCACGCGATAAAGATTGAATAGCATTCCCGAGTTCTGTGCTCGAACTGGTATTACATCGTCTACAGGAAACCGAATCCTGCTCTAAAAACGGGTACCTTTCCGGTCGCTCCGCCAGCATTACAGTCTGGTATCCAGACGTCCCTGCCTTTATGAAGAGCCGGCCCGTGCCGCTCGTATTACTTTCAATGAACACTATGCAGGAGTTTTTCATGCGGTGGCGGAAACCGTTGAACTCACTATTTTAGAACAGGCGCGGTTAACCCCATTCCATACCAGGGTGCAGCCCGGAAAATCCAGCAACCAGTGATTTTCTTTCCGAAGATACACATCGTTATATAATGATATCTACTTTAAGCAAGAAATGATGCCTTCAATGGTCTCCAACTTTCACCGCCTGAAAAGTGGACAAATCACTTGCTAATTCGACCGGACATATCATGCGCTAACGACAGGCAGCATCTTCAATCTTGGGACGGCCTGGGGATGGTGATAGAATGTACCGCCAAGTTTGGAATTGTACTCGTTAGCACGAGGGTGTTATGTCAAATCTGCTTCAAGATATCAAGCAGGCTTTACGAGGGCTCCGCAAAGATTTTGGATTTACAGCCGCGGTAATCCTTGCCATGGCGCTCGGCATCGGGGCCAATACCGCAATTTTCAGCGTGGTTAATTCCGTTCTCCTACGTCCCCTTCCATTTGGTAACCCTGACCAACTAGTGCAAGTGTGGGAAAAACCGCCACAGCGCCAGTTCCCCGGGATCAGCGAATTTCCGGTTTCGCCGGCAAACTATCGTGATTGGCAGAGTCAAAGCCGTTCGTTTGACAAGATGGCGATTGCCAAGCGCGCGCGGTATGATCTCACTGGATCGGGGGAGCCGATGTCGGTTGACGCTGAAGCGGTCTCCGGCGAATTCTTTTCCGTCCTGCAGGCAAAACCCGAGTTTGGCCGGATCTTTATGCAGGAGGAGGACCAACAAGGACGCAATCTTGTTGTGATTCTAGGTCATGCGCTATGGCAACAGCACTTCGGCTCAGACGCGAAAATCGTAGGACAGACGATTCGCCTTGACGACCAGAAATACACGGTCATTGGAATCATGGATTCGGCTTTTTCGTACCCGTCAACCGCCCAACTCTGGACGCCGCTGACCATGACAGACCAGGAACGCGCAGTTCGAGGCGAGCGGCACTTTTCGGTAATTGCCCGTCTGAAGCCGGGGGTCGATCTGAAGCAAGCGCAGGCTGAGATGAACACCATCACGGGCCAAATAGCACAGAGCTTCCCGGCCGAAGATGCCGAGTGGGGCGCGGCACTCATCTCTCTGCGGGAAGATCTGGTGGGCGATGTGCGCCCTACGTTATTGATCCTGATGGGTGCGGTGGGTTTTGTGCTGCTGATCGCATGCGCGAATGTCGCCAATCTCGGAATGGCCCGGACCCTAAACAAGCGTAAAGATGTCGCGATTCGCAAGGCGCTGGGGGCAAGCCGCGGCCGCGTGATACAGCAGGTTGTCTCGGAGTCTGTTCTGTTGTCGCTGGCCGGAGGCGCTCTGGGATTGTTCCTGGCCCGTTTCGGAACGACACTGATCGTCAAGTTCCTCGGATCTGATCTGCCGAATTCCTCGGAATTCGAGCTAAGCTGGCAAGTTCTGGTCTTTACGTTGCTTATATCAGTGGCAACCGGCTTGCTTGCGGGATTCATCCCGGCGTGGAATTTGACTAAGATCAACATGAACGAAGCGCTTAAGCAGGGGCTTGGCAGATCGGGTTCGGATGCGGGCGACCGCCGGACACGGGCTATTCTGGTCGTATCTGAGGTAGCGCTCTCCTTAATGTTGCTGATTGGCGCGGGCCTGATGACACAAAGTCTGTGGCGCTTGCGTGCCGTGGACAGAGGTTTTGAGACCGCACAGACAGTAACGATGCGGCTTGCGATTGCAAACACTAAGTTCGACAGTCCCGCCCGGCAGGCCGAGTTTACGCAGGAGGTCCTGCTGCGAACGCGAGCAATGCCCTCCATTGAGGCTGCCGGCGCAATTGATTCGCTCCCCCTGAAACGCGGCTCCATTCAACCTATCGAGATCCAAGGACAGCCAACCGCGCCCGGAGCTAAGAAACCTGTGGTTTCCGTCCGATTGATCACCCCCGGGTATCGGGACACACTGCGCATTCCCCTGATAAAGGGTCGCGATTTCAACGATGCCGACACAGCTGATCGCCCGCCTGTGGTGCTCATCAGCGCGTCTCTGGCAAAGCGATTCTGGCAAAACGAGAACCCGATTGGGCAGCACGTGACCCTGGCATTCTTCCCTGACAAGGTAAGAGAGGTTGTCGGGGTCATCGGCGAGGTTAAACAGCAAAATCTGACTGTCCCCGGCGTCTCCCCAACGCTGTATGTCCCGGTCAGTCAGGTGTCCGCGCCGGCGCCGGCCCTTGGAAAATGGCGGTCATTCCCTCTTTCACTCGTAGTGCGCACCAGTCCAAATACAAATCCCAGCAGCATTGTCCCTCAAATCATTCAAAACGTGCGCCAGCTTGACAGCCAGCTGCCGGTGGAGGGAACCTCGACCCTTGAAGATTATGTTGAAGATACGATTTCAAAACAGCGGTTCAACATGCTCCTGCTCAATGCTTTTGCTGGCATGGCGCTGGTGCTGACCACGCTCGGAATCTACAGCGTGCTCTCCTATACGGTGCGGCGGAGGTCTCGTGAAATCGGCATCCGTATGGCGCTCGGCGCACGAGTTGGCAATGTGTTGCGCATGGTCGTAATGGATGGACTCAAGCCGACAATAGCGGGCGTCGTACTCGGCGTGGGAGGCGCACTTTTGCTCGGCCGGGTACTCGCCAGCGTGATCTATGGCGTCAGCACAACGGATGTAGCAACCTTCGCGGTCGGAGCGCTGTCGCTGATGGGTGTGAGCGTTCTGGCGAGCCTGGCTCCCGCCTATCGCGCGACACGAGTGCAACCCGTGGAGACATTGCGCGAAGATTAGCTTACAGGCGGAGCTTCCACTGAAGCCTACCATCCGGCTTACCCGGATAAGCATTATTCGCTCCACAGAGATAGCAAACGGCGAATTAGCTAATAGATCGTCGTTTTGGCCAATTCGAGGCATGTCATAGTATTTTTGGTATAGTGCGCGCGCAAGCGTGAAGGGCGGCAGCCTATCTCCAAACAGGCAAGCCCCTATTGATTTTGAAACGGTTTGCGGCACGAGTAAACTTCCTTCGGCTCGCAGGCTCACCTCTAGGACAGGCTATGCCCTCTCTCCAGAGACTCCCTTGTAAGTTGTAGAAAACGCAATGGCCGGTTCTGGCTAAAAGCGAAAAACGATTTAGCCACGAATTAACGCGAATGAACGACTCATGGGCCATGCGGCCCACCCTGAGTGATGAAAATGGACTCGAGTGGGGAGCAGGGAGCAAAATCGAATTGCTGGGACGAAGTGAATCGATTCGTG